>NZ_FMDO01000013.1 GCF_900095305.1 Proteiniborus sp. DW1
TATTATTTGTTAACAAAATATCAGTTAGGGTATATAATAAAGGTATCTAAAGAAAGGGGGATTTAAATGCAATTTTTAGTTATTTTAGCTGTAGTAGCAATTATAATAGCTGCCGATAAGGTAAAAAAGCAAAAAATTAAAAAGAAATATGATGAAAATGTGATTGAAATTGAACCAAATAAAAAGAAATTGAATCTAAATATTAATACCAAGGTTATTTGGGCCATAGCCATAGTAGCTTTATTAGTACTAGCTTCACTTTCTAGTGTTTATACTGTTGATCAAACTGAATTTGCAGTGCTTACAACCTTTGGAAAACCAAGCAATGAAATAGTTGGTTCTGGGCTTAAGTTTAAATTACCTTATCCTATACAAAAGGTACATAAGTTATCAAAGGAAACCTTCTCTTTGACACTGGGATATACAGAAAAAGGAGAACAGATGCAGACAAACGTAGCAGAATCTAAGATGATAACTGGTGACGAGAACATAGTATTAGCAGATTTAGAGGTTCAATGGAAAATAGTTGACCCTATAGCATTCTTATATAATACAAGTAATCCTGAAACTATATTAAAAAATGCAACTTCCTCATCTCTAAGAACAGTAGTAGGAAGTGCCACAGTAGATGATGCACTAACAGACGGTAGAACTAAGATAATAAATGATATTAGAGAAAATCTAATTGAGCTTATAAATCATTACAACTTAGGTATATCAATAATAAATGTAAATCTGCAAGACGTAGATTTACCAACTGCAGAAGTAGATGCTGCCTTTAAATCAGTTACAGATGCTAGAGAAGAGAGGATAACAAAAATAAACGAAGCAAATAAATATAGAAATGAGAAGATTAATCAAGTACAAGGTGAGCAAGCTGCTATACTTAGTAAGGCAGAGGGTGAAAAAATTAGTAAAGTAGAAAAAGCTAAGGGAGATGTAGCTCAATTTAATGCTATTTACTCAGAATATAAAAACAACCCAGATACTACTAGACATAGATTGATAATAGAAGCATTAGAGATAGCTTTCAAGGATGCAAGAGTTATAATTGTAGATGATGGCGGTAATACAGTAAAATATGTACCTTTAGAGGAACTACTAAAGAGGGGGGGCAACTAAATGGAAGCTATAAAAGCTAAAAGTATAATAAAGAAGACATTTTTTGTTTATGTACCAATTCTAATTATTGCTGTCCTTTTATTAAGCAACCTGTTTGTAATAAAACCAAATGAATATGGTATAATCAAACAATTTGGAAAAGTAGTAAAGGTAATTGATGAAGAAGGTCTTAAGATAAAAATACCTTTTATTCAATCAGTCTCAAAACTACCTAAGCACATACTTTTCTATGATGTACCTGCTACTGAAATAAATACTTTTGATAAGAAAAGGATATTAGTTGACTATTATACACTATGGAGAATAACAGATCCTGTAGATATGCTGGAGACATTAAAGACAATAGATGCTGCAGAGGCTAGACTTAGTGATATTATGTATTCATCAGTTAGAAATGAGCTTGGAAAGCTAGAATATGGTCAAATCATAAATCCGGCAGATAATAAAAGAGGAAATGTAGACTTAGTAGTTCAGCAGAATATTAATGATATACTTAAAAGCAATTCAAATGGAATAGAAATAGTAGATATTCAAATGAAAAGAATAGATTTGCCTGAAAGCAATGAACAATCAGTATATAAGAGAATGATATCTGAGAGAGCAAGTAAAGCTCAAGAATATTTATCTCAAGGAGATGCAGAAAAAACTAGAATTATGGCAGAGGCAGATAGAGAAGTTGCAGAGCTAATTGCCAAGACTAGCTCGCAGGCAAAGGAGATAGTAGCAGAGGGAGAAAAGGAAGCAGCTAGGATATATAATGATGCATATGGACAAGATGTGGAGTTTTTCAAATTATATACTACACTAAACTCATATAAGACCTCAATAGATGGCGAAACAGTTATAATGATACCTATAGATTCTCCGTATCTAAAATATTTAATGGGGCATTAAAATCAAAGTAAAATCACAGAGGCAGGCTATTGATGTTTGACTAATTATTGCCGTGTAGTTCAATAGATAAAATTTAGACAAATTTTTAAATTAGATGTTGACATATTTGGGAAATTAAAGTATATTATATAGTAATATTTGAGAGTGTACCTAGGGTTCCGGCTAAAGGCGGCAGGTCCAAGCGGTACAGGATTTTTATCTACACTTCTAGGAGAAAAGCCTGGAGGACGAGTCTCAAAATGACTTGTCTCCGGGCTTTTTTATATAGTTTAACTAGTTAACTAGACTGACCAAAAGCTTTTATCAGGAACTTAATGAAGCTCAGAAGCAAGTTTTTGAACACTACAATTATTCCAAAGCATACATATAGCAAGGCTAAAACTCAATGAGAACTAAATTTTTACTACAGAATAGGAGTGATCAAATTTGTGTTTCAAAACTGCGATATCTATAAAAAGGGGAGGGGAAAAAAATGGGTATAATACAGGCATCTAACTTACAAAAGACTTTTAAGGTAAAAATCAAGAGTGCAGGATTAAAGGGGAGTATTAGGTCAATGTTTTCTCCTGAATACAAGGAGGTGGAAGCAGTCAGGGGTATTTCCTTTAATGTAGAAAGGGGAGAAATTCTTGCATTTATTGGTCCCAATGGTGCAGGTAAATCTACAACCATTAAGATGCTTACTGGAATACTATACCCTACATCAGGAGAATTAAGTGTACTTGGCTTAAATCCTTCTAAGGACAGAAAGCAATTGTCTTATAGAATAGGTACAGTCTTTGGACAGAAGTCGCAGCTATGGTTTCATCTTCCGCCTATAGATAGTTTTAATTTACTGGGAAGGATATATGAGCTAGGGGATGACTACTTGAAAAAAAGAATTTCATATCTTACAGATATGTTTGAGATAGGAGACTTATTAGAAACTCCTGTGCGTAAGCTTTCACTTGGACAAAGAATACGCTGTGAAATAGCTGCATCTATTATACACAACCCAGAGATAATATTCTTAGATGAGCCTACTATTGGATTAGATGTTGTAGTAAAGCATAAGATAAGGGAGCTTATAACAAAACTAAACAAAGAAGAGAAAACAACTATATTTCTTACTTCCCACGATGCTGGTGACATTGAGCAGATGTGCAAGAGGGTAATGATTATTAATCATGGAGAGGTAGTCCTTGATGAATCAGTTAAAAGCCTTAAATATAACTATCTAAATCAAAAGATAATTGATATAAAGTATATGGAGCCTATTGAAATCAATATCCCAAATATAAAAGTATTGAAGCATAAGGGGTATGCTGCTAAGGTAGAGGTAGATAGTTCTATTTGTGATATAGATAATGTAATAGCAGAATTAATGAAGATTGGTAAAGTAGCTGATATTACTATTTCAGAACCTCCAATGGAAGATATTATTTCACACATCTATCAGCAAAAAGCAAAGGTAGGTGGTATAGTTGAAGAAAATAACTAAATACTCTTATATTACTAAAATCAGTTTGTCAAATAATCTTGTATATTTTGGAGACTTCCTAGCACGTAACTTCTTCTTTGTGTTTATTATTTATATTTACATGATGCTATGGACTAATATTTATGGAAGCAAGGGTGACAACATTGGCGGATTTAGTTTAAACCAAATGATATGGTATCTAGTGGTGACAGAAATAGTTACTCTATCTCGTTCTAATGTATTTAATGAAGTAAACCAGGATGTTAAGAACGGCAACATTGCATATATGTTAAATAAGCCTTATAACTATATTCTCTACTGTTTTTCAAATTCCTTGGGAGAGATGGGAGTTAAGCTATTAACTAATGCACTAGTTGGACTTGTTATAGGTATTTTATGTGTTGGACCTCTCAATAGTTTTAATACTATGCATTTGCCCTTTATTATTATTTCTATATTGTTAGGGATATTTATTAACTTTTTTACTCATATTTCACTATCCCTTACCTCATTTTGGCTTGAGGAAAACAGTGCTTTTTTCTGGATATATAGTAAGCTGGTATTTACTTTAGGTGGTATGCTAATACCATTAGAGTTATTTCCAGAGTGGCTTAGGAATATTGCTGTAAATCTTCCCTTTGCATATGTGACTTATGCACCAGCTAAGCTAGCAGTTAATTTTTCTTTTGATAGATTTTTATATACTATAGCTTTTCAACTAGTATATTTAGGAATCTTCTTCATGATTTCTATGGTAATATTCAGAAAGGGGGCTAGAGCATTAAATGTTAATGGAGGTTAAAAGAAACTTAAAACTCATAGCAATGTATTTCAAATTCAATCTTTCTGCATCTATGGAATATCGAGCAAGCTTTTTGACACAAACCTTTGGAATGATAATAAACAATGCTTCATTCATATTTTTCTGGTGGATACTTTTTGAGAATGTCGGAAGCATTGGGGGCTATGGCTTCAAGCAGGTAATGATACTATGGGCTATTTCATCTTCATCATATGGAATTGCATTCATACTATTTGGAAATGTAAGAAATATATCTCGAATGATAATCAATGGAGAACTAGATTCATATCTACTTCAACCTAAGGATGTTCTTTTAAATATCATTTCATCTAGTACAGTAGTATCTGCCTGGGGGGACTTTTTTTACGGAATCATCTTATTCATTGGAGTAAGTGGCTTTCATCTTGGGGAATTTATGTTGTTTTTACTATTTTGTATAACGGCATCACTAATTTTTTCTAGCCTCATAATTTTTGCGAATTCATTGACCTTTTATATGGGGAATTCACAGGGAATAAGCAACCTTGTTATGGAGTTTATGATATCCTTTAGTATCTATCCAGAAGGAGTATATAAGGGGGCCGTGAAATTCATAGTATACACTTTTATACCAGCGGCATTTATTTCATTTGTTCCAGTGAAAATATTAACAGCATTTTCGTGGAAATGGTTTGCTATATTAATATTAGCAGTGGTAGTGTGGACCACATTTTCATATTGGTTTTTCTATAGAGGGCTTCGAAAATATGAATCTGGTAACTTGATAATAAGCAAGTTGTAAACTGGTCCAGGTCATATTCCATACCGTTGATTAACTATTAGTTTCTTATTTGTCATCCTGAGATGCAGTCGAAGGATCCCGTGCTCTGATTGACCTAGGAGATCCTTCACATTTGTTCAGGATGACAAAACAGACTTTACTTATTCTAATGATTTTATATTGCAAATTACCTACTCAAGGTGGTATTATTTATAGAAGCGAAGTAATTAATAACATTTACTAGTCATAAATTTAATAGAAGATGCAGTAAAACATAATACTTTGGAGGTAATTTTTATGGAATTATTGAAAGCGGTCATTTTAGGAATCGTTGAAGGGATAACTGAATGGCTTCCTATAAGTAGTACTGGTCATATGATTTTAGTTGAACAGTTCGTTCGTTTGAATGTTTCGGAAAGCTTCATGGAAATGTTTCGTGTAGTAATTCAGCTAGGAGCCATCTTAGCAGTAGTATTTCTTTATTTTAGAAAGCTAAACCCTTTTTCACCTAGAAAAACTGCTAAGGAAAAGAGAGACACAATGTCAATATGGTATAAAGTAGTTATTGGTGTTATTCCAGCAGGCATACTAGGCACTTTATTTGATGACTGGCTAGATGAGCATCTATATAATTACCAAACAGTTGCTATAATGTTAGTTGTTTATGGAATTCTGTTTATTATCATTGAGAACAGAAACAAGAAACGTAGAAGCAGAGTTAATTCCTTTAATGAGTTAAGCTATGGAACTGCCTTTTTAATCGGAATATTTCAGGTTTTATCTTTAATTCCGGGAACATCACGTTCTGGAGCTACTATTCTTGGAGCTATTTTACTAGGTACATCACGCTATATTGCGGCAGAATACTCATTTTTTATGGCTATTCCAATAATGTTTGGAGCAAGTGCATTAAAGCTTGTGAAATTTGGTCTTAACTTTACTGGAACAGAAATTGGTATTCTACTTACAGGTATGGCCGTAGCATTTTTTGTTTCAATCTTAGCTATTAAATTCCTTATAGGATATATTAAGAACAACGATTTCAAAGCTTTTGGCTGGTATCGTATTGTTCTAGGTTTATTAGTAATTGGGTATTTTACTTTTATATGCTAGAAAAGAATAGGGGTAGGTGCATTGCTTATCTATTTACCAATGTACCTACCCTATTTAATCTATTCCTATCGATTCTGCATTATCCCCATATAGCATTAATAAAATATTCAATATCTATGGATTTTATGAAGTCTTCAATACTATTAAGCTCATCAATGCTGAGATCAGATTTTATAACTTGAATCTGAGAATTGTCATGATCTACTGTAATAATACCTCCCTTTAATAATGATACACTATAAATATTGCTACCAACTTCTTTTTCCGTATTTATATCCCAAACTATTTTTGTATTTTTATCATATACTAGAGTGTATTTAAGATCATTTAAGGTCATAGTTTTAGTTTCAAGTTCTTCAGGATATTCGCTGTTGAACTGAAAACTTTGAGTAATATCTATTACAAAAGCACCTTTATCTTCTATACTATTCATCCTATATGTAAGAGATACTCTATTAATATTTTTTCTATCCAAAACCATTTTATATTCTTTCCCAATTTCATAAGATTTCTTATCTATTAATAAGGTACCAATTTCTATAATACCATCGTATATTTTTACATGTGTATTATCAGATATAATTACTTTCCAAAAGCTATATCCATTGTATTCTTCTGGCAACTTCATATCTGTGTATATATCTTTAATTGATTGTAAATTATTAAACTCACCACTTTTTTGGATTACTGGAAAAGGCTTATTTTCTAGCATAATGATTTTATAACTGCCAAAAGGCAAACCTTCTTTTGCTTCTGAATGTAAATTCATTATATGCTCATCTTCTACGTATTCTATTTCTTCATTTTTATTTACTGCGTGTTGATTTATATCTTCTTTAGAAAAAATACTAGACTGACTATTTACTATAAAATCATGAAGAACATTTGTTAATTTAATAATGTAATCAACATCTAATTCTGCTATAGTATCATTAGTAGTGTGTATATTGTCAGTCTTTAAATTACCTAAATTTACAGAGGGAATTTGGGCTTCAGAAAATGATATATGATCTGACACTAAATCGGTATTTTCCATTATTGAATTAATCTGATTTTGTTTGAAGAAATTCAATATATCAGTTATCAATAAACCACTTACTTCTTCGTCTCCAGCTATAGCTAAGACATTATCTCCTTTTATTCCAATAGAATCTATATTGATATTTACAATCTCAGAATACTTTTTCTGAATATCCTTAGCAAATGCTTTGCTTCCTTGTCTATTAGATTCTTCGCCGTTAAAAGCACAAAATAGTATATCGTAATTAGGCTTGTTATCATTATAGTATAATTGCAATTTTTTCCCTAGCTTTATTAGAGCAGATACTCCCGAAGCGTTATCAATGGCCCCACAGAAAACTTTGTTATTATCTAGCTTGCCCACATGATCGAAGTGAGCCGAGATAATAATGGCTTTTTCATTATTGTATCCTTCTATCATTCCTATGACATTATTAGCCTGGATTTCTTCAGTATTTAATTTTTGAAATATATGAACTTTAGAGTTAGGATTATTTAATAATTCATCATAGATTTTTGGGGTAATTTGAATAATTGGTATTCCCTTTTCCTGCATACTTAATAATTTTTTAAAGATTTGTGTTTTGACTAAAATAGCTTTGGGCTCAACAATTTTATTTTCATTTTTATAGTATTCTGATAACCGACCTATGTCATCTATAACTAAAATAGATTCATTTATCTTTTCGTCATAAAGATTGAATACTACTGGATAAGCCATATTTATATTCATTATATTATTTTGCTCCAAGAAATCTTCACCATACTTTAGCTCCTTAATACTTTCTTTTGAGAATTCTATTTTTACATGGTAATTTTGCTTTTCTGGTGGTAAGTATATATGTTTGTATTCGTGGAGGAAGCTATCGTTCATAAAAGGCTTTAGTCCTATATCTTTAAAGGTAGTAACTATAAATTCTTGAGCTGTTTTGTTGCCTTCAGTTCCAGTTAATCTCCCTTCTAGGTCTTTGGATGCGAGAATAGATATATTATCTTGGATACTTGAACTATGGGTTTCTAGTACTTTATTAGTAGAGCAAGATATTTGTAAAAGCATAACTAGACATGCAGCAATCAATTTTACTATTTTCATCTGTTTTTCCTCCTATATAGTAGCTTTTTGTGGACAAAATAATTATACCATAATATTGCATATGTTTCAATATTATGGTATAATTTCCTCATAAAACAAGAAAGGGGGGATTGTGGATGAAAAAGAAAATGATAAGTCTTTTTATGACATTAGTGCTTGTTTTTACATTTGTTTCAGCTTCTTATGCTTATAGAGATGACTATAGTATCATTTCACCTAACTACGTACCCTGTGACTATACAGGTGGACAACATATTTACGTAGATGGTCATGAATGGCAAGATGATGAAGAAACCACACATTGGCACAAAATATCAGATGGCTATGGTGGATATATTTATGTATTATGTACTATAATAACAACGTACAAGTATACTGAACAAAGATGTCCTTGTGGCGAAAGTAAGGTTAAAAGAACTAAATTATATGAATTGCATTATCGTGACTAGAATAAAGATAACCACAACATATGTTGTGGTTATCTTTATTCTAGAGTAAGAAAGGATGCATTTTACTAGCTAATGTAGTAAAACTCTTCCTATTGAAGTGATTTTGCAAAGAGAAACACCAGATAATATGAGAGGAAGACATTAAATTTCCTATGCCATGACCCCAAATTGGAATTATGGTTTCAGGTGATTTTCATTATTGATTATTATTTATTTTTCTATATTATCCCATGAGGAATAATATAGTAGGTATGTAGGTATGAAGTAATTAATAACATTTACTATTCATAAATTTAATAGGAGATGCAGTAAAACTTAATACTTTGGAGGTAATTTTTATGGAATTATTGAAAGCGGTCATTTTAGGAATCGTTGAAGGGATAACTGAATGGCTTCCTATAAGTAGTACTGGTCATATGATTTTAGTTGAACAATTTGTTCGTTTGAATGTTTCGGAAAGCTTCATGGAAATGTTTCGTGTGGTCATTCAGCTAGGAGCTATCTTAGCAGTAGTATTTCTTTATTTTAGAAAGCTAAATCCTTTTTCACCTAGAAAATCTGTTAAGGAAAAGAGAGATACAATGTCAATATGGTACAAAGTAATAATTGGCGTTATTCCAGCAGGTATACTAGGTACTTTATTTGATGACTGGTTAGATGAACATTTATATAATTATCAAACAGTTGCTATAACGTTAGTTGTTTATGGAATTTTATTTATCATTATTGAGAATAGAAATAAGAAACGTAGAAGCAGAATCAATTCCTTTGAGGATTTAAGTTATGGAACTGCCTTTTTAATTGGAATATTTCAAGTTTTGTCTTTAATACCAGGAACTTCATGATCTGGAGCTACTATTTTAGGGGCGATTTTACTAAGTACATCACGTTATATTGCAGCAGAATATTCATTTTTTATGGCTATTCCAATAATGTTTGGAGCAAGTGCATTAAAACTAGTTAAATTTGGTCTTAACTTTACTGGAACAGAAATCAGTATTTTACTTACAGGCATGGCCGTAGCTTTTGTAGTTTCAATTTTAGCTATTAAGTTCCTTGTAGGATATATTAAAAACAATGACTTTAAAGCCTTTGGCTGGTATCGTATAGTTTTAGGTTTATTGGTAATCGGATATTTTACTTTTATAGTTTAGGAAAAAATTAAGTAGCAGGTATATTGGTTTATAGAATAAGCTAATATACCTGCTTTTATTTTGTCATTACCATTCTTGATGGCTCATTTTAAAAGATAGAAAATAAAGAGTAAATATTTATGAAAGTAAGGTTAGTAAGATTGACAACCACGTTTTTTCTATCTCGTATGGATAGGAATAAAGACTTTCGGGTTTATCGTCCCGATTAAGCTGTTTATTTAAAAAACCTGACTACTAGAATAGTCGTTGACACAGAATGTATATTATGGTAATATATACATAACAATGACTATTACGATAGTCATAGAGGAGTGTGTTATTATGGGTGTAAAATTATTTGATTCAGAGCTAAAGGTAATGAACATACTATGGAAAGAAGGAGATTTATCTGCTGGACAGCTTATAAAGATTTTAAAAGCTGATACAGGATGGAATAGAAATACTACTTATACTGTTATTAAAAAATGTATCGACAAAGGTGCTATTGAACGTTATGAGCCAAATTTCATGTGTAGGACAATTATTAGCAAGGAGCAGGTACAAAACTATGAAACTGTAGAGTTAATTAATAAGATGTTTGATGGTTCGAAAGAAAAATTCTTTGCTGCATTCTTGGATGATAAGAATCTTTTAAAAGAGGAAGTAGAGCAATTGAAGAAATTAGTGGACAAATTGAAATGAGGTGGACTCATGAAAATTTTTCAAATGAGTTTTTCTGCTGGAGTGCTTATATCGGTGATTTTTGTTATTCGTTTTTTAGCCTTAAATAGGCTTCCAAAGAAGACATTTGTTGTGTTATGGGGTATAGTGTTGATGCGATTACTGATTCCCATTACAATTCCCGTAAAGGTTAATATTGGGTTAATATGGGATACATTATATGGAAGAGGAGTAGTAGAAAACTTAGATAATATAGCTAATACTTTATATTTGAATTATGCTGTTTCTGGTCAAATGCAAGGACAAGTAGAAACATCTGCCTGGGCTGCTAACATTTTTTCTACATTATATATCATCTGGGCCACTGGTACGATAATACTATTATTACTATTCCTTGTAAAATATATAAGAAGCTATATGAGTTTGCAGGAAGCTTTACCAATGCAGGACAATGTATTTCTTAATACATGGCTGCATGAAAATCAATTAAGACGTACTATAAAGCTAAGAATATCTGATAGAATTTTTACACCTATTACATGCGGAATATTTTCACCCCAAATTGTATTACCAAAGACAATGGATTTTACTGACAATAAGCAGATGGAATATGTTATGAGTCACGAGTTTATTCATATCAGAAGGTTTCACAACTTATGGAAAATAGTATCTATAATAGCAATATGCGTACATTGGTTTAATCCATCGGTATGGATAATGTATATATTATTTAACCGAGATTTAGAAATATCATGTGATGAAGAAGTTTTGTCTATTCATGGCGAAAACGATAAAGAAGTATATGCATTAGCTCTTATTAATTTAGCTGAGAAAACGGCAAGTATTTCTTTACTCTGTAATGGATTCGGAAAGAATGCTATTAAGGAAAGGATCGTGTCAATTATGAAATATAAAAAAACAACGACCATAGGTTTTGGATGTGCAATTTTTCTAGTATTAGCATCTAGCATTGTTTTTGCAGTGCCCACATTAGATACACATAAATCTTCAAAGTCAATAGATACGGATTTAACTAGTATAATTTATACTAAGTTGGATATTCCTTCAATTGAAGAAATAATCATTAATGGATATCCAGTAAATGAATCAGGAGAAGCATATGGACCTAGTATATATGACAATATACTGTCTGAACCTGATTTGATACTTGCAGAAGGTGCTAATGGAGTAATAGGATACGTAAAGGAATCTGACTTAAGCACCGTAGTTAACTCTATTGAAGAAGCTTTAGCCTTTAATAAAAAAAAGAAAGGAGGGTATTCAATTCCACTATACATGCAGGATGGAAAAACAGTTATTGGTGAGTTTTATATTTCTGATTAAATTTTATGGGGGGTCTTTATGAAATTTAGAAAAATGGTAATTGCATTTATAATAGGTTGTTTTCTATTAGCAGCAATAAACGTATATGCAGCAACGTCGCCATCGCCATATCAATATGCAACAGTTTTTGGCTATGAATATAAATATCGTTCATCAGTAAGTTCAGATAGTGAGTCCGCTTGGTCAGGCACTTTTATACTTTTAACAGAAGGTAATGCTACAGCAGGATATTTTGGGGCAAATGCTCGTCTTTATGATTCATCAGGAACGCTTTTAAAATCATCAGGTTGGTATTATAATGATGAAGAATTAGCGGGTCTTTCTAATCTTACTGATAGTTACTATGGGAAGGGCACATTTTATGGGAAAGGCCAAGTTCGTATGTATAATGGAGATGGATATAATACATACACAACTTATTCAACTCCATATACGCAGGTAATGTCAATTAATGAAACTATTACATATTCAGTAAATAGTAATGGGCAGATTTATGGTTCAGAATATTTTTTAAATATAATGGGAGTAGAGCCTGACTTAATTCAAGCACAAGGTCAAAGTGGAGTTCTAGGTTATATCAAAGCAGAGGATATTGGAGATGATTATGTACCTTCTTCTCCATCTGCAGCAATTGATTATCAGAATAGTTTACCAAACGAACGTGTAATTCCATTATATGCTAGTGATGGCATAACTGTAATAGATACATTCGTAGTTAGCTATGAAAATATAGAAACTATTGAATGATAAAAGAATAATAATGCTATAGCGTAGTATTATCAATAAAAAATGAGCTTTTCTTTGCACAGTACATTACGACATGTTGCAGCAGAATACTCATTTTTCATGGCTATTCCAATAATGTTCGGTGCAAGTGCATTAAAGCTTGTTAAATTCGGGCTTGATTTTACTGGAACAGAAATCAGTATCCTACTTACAGGCATGGCTGTAGCTTTTGTTGTTTCAATCTTAGCTATTAAATTCCTTATAGGATATATTAAAAACAATGATTTCAAAGCCTTTGGCTGGTATCGTATTGTTCTAGGATTATTAGTAATTGGGTATTTTACTTTAATATCTTAAATCTTAAGAAAATAGATTTTTTATAAAAAACACAATAATCCCTATAAAGTAGACAGTTTAAAAAAGTACAAAGTACATTTTTAACTGAGTCTGCTTTATAGGGACTATTTTTATGCTTTTAGAAGAATAAATATAAGAAATATTAGCCATTTAGGTGTTTTTATAAAAGAACTTTTTTGTAGCTAATGATTGTAGTATTATTACTTAATTTTTAAAAACTTGTTCATAGTATAGAAAACTTCTATTTCATTTTTAAAAACAACTATACTATAATCTGATAATGGAAATATTAAATGCCAAAGGAGGCAAATGTATGAAGAAGTTATTATTGATTTTTCTTGTATTAATGATATTAATACCAAATGGAGCTATGGCAATAGCACAATCTAATGACATTGAAGGTAGTTGGGCAAAGAATGAAATAAACTATCTATATGAAAAAGGAATAGTATCTGGCTATCCTGATGGTAGTTTTAGACCTAATAATTTTATAAGCAAAGCTGAATTTTACAGGATAATCAATCAATTAATGGGATTTACTTATAGTGAAAACGCTATGCTATATGATGTAAATACTACAGATTGGTATTATGAAGAAGTTCAGAAGGCTTTGGGTGCTAATTATATACCTAATGATTCATATACTAATGCAAATGAGAATATTACGAGAGAAGAAGTTGCAAGGATATTAGGAACTGTATTTAATATTAAAAAGGATATTACTGGAGCAGATAGGTTTACTGACAAAAACCTTTTTACAGATGGAAATATAGATATTATTGGTGGTTTAAATAAAAGAGGTTACATAACAGGTTATACAGATGGAAGTTTTAGGCCTCAGGATAGTATTACAAGAGCTGAGGTTGTAAAATTGATTTCCAATATATCTGGTGTAATAATTAATGAACCGTCAACTATAAGTCAAGATATAACAACAAATATAGTTGTTAATAGGTCTGGTGCTACACTAAAGGATATGAATATAGATGGGGATGTATATTTGACTGAGGGTGTAGGAAATGGTTCTATAAACCTTGATAATGTAGTGATAAATGGAGAGTTGTTTATTAATGGAGGTGGGCAAAACAGTATAATAATTACAAACTCTAAGATAAACACCATTTCTATAAATAAACAACGAGGGACTGTAAGAGTAGTATTAGGAAATACAAAAGTTGATGAAATATTAACTGAAAATTATTCAAGAATTGAAATAATAGATGGAACAGAAATTAACACAGCAAAATTAAATGGTAAAGTGACAATTTTAGTAGATAAAGGCTCAACTATTGTAAACTTAAATGTTAACGATGGTGATGTAAAAATAGACTCTGCTGGTGACATAAAGTTTGCAAGTACTAAAATAGATATAACTATTAACAACAAAAAGCTTGTAGCAAATACAGAATTTAGTGTGGAGGACAAAATAGTATCAGTACATAAGAAAAGTGAACCAGTGCAAAAAAAAGATAGTGACAGTGATGGAACAGTAGGAGCTGATGACACAGAAGAACCAGAGCAACCGAAGCAACCAGAAGAGCCAGAACAACCAGAGCAACCAGAAGAGCCAGAACAACCAGAGCAACCAGAAGAGCCAGAACAACCAGAACAACCAGAGCAACCAGAAGAGCCAGAACAACCAGAGCAACCAGAAGAGCCAGAACAACCAGAGCAACCAGAAGAGCCAGAACAACCAGAAGAGCCAGAACAGCCAGAACAACCAGAACAACCAGAAGAGCCAGAACAACCGAAAGATAAAGAATGGACTGTAAAAGATTTTCAATATGAGGGGACTACTATAATTGGTTTTTCTGAAGAAGGTAAAGAAAAATTTAAAACCAACAAAGACGTGGTTTTACCCTCGGTTAATACAGATGGAGATGCCATAACAGAAATAGGGGATGGAGCATTTTTATTAGCTGATTATAGCACTAAACAAAATCCCTTAATAGGAATAAATTCTGTTAAGCTACCAGACACCATTAAAGTTATTGGAAAGGAAGCATTTCGCTATAATGCTTTAACTTCAATAGATATTCCAGAAGGTGTAACAACAATAAAGATGTCTGCATTTAATGGAAACTTGTTAAAATCTTTAGTTTTACCTGATAGTGTAACAACCTTAGAAGGGGGAGCATTTACTCTAAATGAAATATCATCTTTAAAGCTATCTAACGGATTATCAACAATAACTCCTGCTTTTGCTTTTAATAAGTTAAAAACTTTGACTATTCCTGAAGGTATAACTAGAATAGATGACTTAGCATTTAGTGACAATGAATTAACCGAAGTAAAAATGCCTAGTACTTTAAAATATCTATCTGGATTTAATAATAATGAGTTTAAAACAATAACAATTCCTGAAAGTGTTGAAGAATTAGGCTTTAAGGCATTTGCTAGTAATAAGATGACATCAGTTACTATTCCAGGAAATGTAAAAATTATTGGTGAGAGAGCATTTAACAATACTTGGCATGACCAGTTTTTAAATTCTGTGATCATTGAAGAAGGTGTTGAAAAGATTGAAAAGTATGCCTTCTCTAATAATCAAATAAAAGATGTTGAGCTTCCAAGAAGCATAAAGGAACTTCACGAGAGCAGCTTTTATAAAAATTTAGGTTACGATGGTGTTGCTCATTTATTTACACCTGACTTCAAAAATCTTAATAACTTAATAGAATCTAAATATCATGTGATTAATCCAGCTAGTATAACTATTAGGTACGTATTTGAAGATAATCTACTAAAGGAGGAGACAATATACATTAATCCTATAACTAAAGAATATTTACACATAGGAGATTTAGGTATAGAAATTCTTCCCGAATATAAGCACAATGAATATGAATTGAAAGATTTAAGCTCAAAGATTATAGACTTAAACAAGAAAGATAATATTGTAATTTTTGAATGCAAGAAAAGGGATTTAGTAGAGGAAGTATATATCAAATCCATAGGAAATGTTTCTTCAATTGTAGTTGATACTGGAACATCTAAGGAAGAGGCATTAAATAAATTGGATAAAAGCACATACATAATCGATTCAAATGACACAAGATATACAGTAAATATAAAATGGACTCTTGAAGACTATGATGGAGGAATGGCTGGAGAATATATAGCAAGAGGTATATTTGAACTTCCACCTGGAGTAGTTCAATCAGAGCCAGAAACAAAATTAGAAGTCATAGCAAGCATAATAGTTAAAGAAAAATCTGATACTGGGCAAGAGGGAGTTTGGACAGTTGAAGATTTTACTTATGAAACAACAGAAGAAACATTAGATGACTTTTTTCCATATGGCACCTATACTGAAGGTAGTGTTATTGAAGTAACAGCAGTTACAGGATTTAGTGAAAGTGGATTAGAGAAGTTAAAAGCTAATAAAGACTTAGTTATTCCTAAGACTAATTTAGAAGGTAAAAAAATAGGATATATTAAACCATTAGCATTTGCAAACAAAGGGTTAACTAGTGTAGTAATTCCAGAAGGTTTAGAAGGAGTAGTAATTGGAGCAGGAGCTTTTAGAGAAAATAATATAAGCAGAGTAATTCTTCCAGACGGCATAAAAAAAATTGAAACCTTTGCATTTTATAAAAATAAATTAGTATATGTAGACTTTCCTACAACTCTAAAGGAAGTAGGAAATCAGGCATTTGCCTATAACAACTTGATTTCTTTAACAATTCCAGATGGTGTGGAAAGACTATGTTTAGACAGTTTGTCGTTTTATGAAAATAAGTTAACATCTGTAACTATTTTTAAAGATGTTAAAAAAATTCAGCAAGATGCATTTAAAAATAATACGGGGTATGGAGGTAAGGTAAACATATATTTGGCTATAGTAGATCCCGAAAATAACGGTCTATTTGAAAACTCAAATTATCATAAAATCATTCCGTTAGCTGTAGAATCGGTGGATGGAATAGAGCCAAAAGAAGTTAGTTTTGGAACAGAAATAAATAGTGTTTTACCTTCAAAAGTATCATTGAAATTTAATAATGGTGATAGCATTAGTGTAAATATTGCATGGTCATGTGAAGACTATGATCCTAATCAGCCAGGGATGTATATATTTACAGGAAGATATGATTTACCTATAGTAATGACAGAAGAAAAGCCTAAGATCACTGCTGAAGTTAAAGTTAAGGCAAAAACAGACTTCGAATTTTCTGATGGAATAATTACTAAATATATAGGAGAAGAAAAAGAAATAATAATTCCAGATGAGATTAATGGAGAAATAGTTATAGGCATAGGAATGGGTGCATTTAGACAGAAAAACCTGACATCAGTTACAATTCCTAATACAGTAAAAGAAATTGGAATGTATGCATTTGCAATGAATAATTTAGAATCTGTAGATTTGCCAGAAGAGCTTACTACAATTGGTAATATGGCATTTTTTAAGAACAAACTAACATCTATAAAGATACCAGATGGAGTAAGTGTCATACCTACAGCAGCATTTAGTGGCAATGAATTAACAACTGTAGAATTACCAGAAGGTATTACAAGCATAGCAAATCAAGCTTTTAAAGATAATAAATTGGAAAGCATTATAATTCCGACTACAATAAATGATATAGGAACAAGTGCATTTGAGAATAACAACCTTAGCGAGGTAATCATTCCTAAAAATATAACTTTTATAGGTAACAAGGCTTTTTCTGGAAATACTGACATAAAGCTTGTATTTATAGCCTTAACAGAAGCTATATCTAATGCAGAAGAAATAGATACAGCAGGCAAGTCAGAAGAAGCGATAAATGTATTAAATGAAGCCATTGAAGCAGCAAAGCTAATAAATGAAAAACCAGTAGCTACATTGGAAGAAGTTAGTATAGCTATTAGCAACATCAATAGTGCTATAGAAGCTATACTGGCAGAAGGTAAGACAGACTTCGAGTTTTCTGAAGAAGTGGTTGTTGAACATGTAGTGAAGAAGCAAGTAGCATAACATTAAGCCCTTAAAAAAACGAACTTCTCGTATTTTTAAGGGCTATTTTATCTTATTATATTATATTGCACCAGTTATAGAGATGCTGTTCTAGTTGTCATATATATTTGCTGGAAGTTGGATTTTGATATTATAGTCATTATTAAAAATTTCAATGAAACGATAAAACACTATAAATAATATCAATTTGTTATCTGACATGCTTTATTGTAAAATTGGATGTGGTAAATAAATATTTAATGGAGGAGTTAATATGATAAAAAACAAAGCACTTAAATTTATACCTGTTTTAATTGTGTTATCGCTATTATTAGTTGCATGTACATCAGCTAACGAATCTAAAGAAGCAGTATCTAACCCAATGCAATATGTTACAGCTGAAGCTTTAAAAGATTCCATAGTATCAGAATCAAATGAATATATTATTCTAGACGTAAGAAAAGCAGAAGATTATAGTACAAGTCATATAGTTGGTTCTTATGGAGCAGATCAAGACGCTGCTAATAAAGAAGGAGACGATGCAACAGGCATAGCAAATCTAAAAAAAGCACTTAAAGAAGCAACAGGTAGTGAAGTTGGAAATCCTGGAGAAAAATATGCATTAGTTTGTTATTCTGGTAAATCATATGCACAGAAAGCAACAGATTTAATGATACAAATGGGAATCTCAGCAGAACAAATCTATACACTAGAAGGCGGCATGAAAGCTTGGACAGAAGCTGGAGATGATTACAAGGATCTTCTGGAATAAATTAATGTAGATGGCTATTCATTTGAAGTGATTTAAGTGAATAGCCATTTGTATGATAAGAAATTTTAAGTTGAGGTGAGTTATGAAAAATATATTATTAAAGCATAAGTCAAAAATAATACTTTTAGGTATTATCATACTTTTTACTTTGTTGTATTTTTTTAATCCTAGTGTAAATGAACTAGTGAATACTATATCAGCAATGTTTGCAACAGGAGATTTTGAAGTAGTTAGAGATTTTATTGATGAATATGGAACATATGCAATGCTAGTGTCGGCAGCTTTAATGGTCTTCCAATCAATAATGGCACCGTTGCCAGCATTTTTAATTACATTTGCTAATGCAAATTTATTTGGATGGTGGCAAGGAGCTATATTATCCTGGTCAAGTGCTATGCTAGGAGCTTCAGTATGTTTCTATATATCCCGTATTTTAGGTAGAGATATAGTAGAAAAATTGACTAGTAAGACAGGATTAGATAGTATTGATGATTTTTTTGAAAAGTATGGGAAACATTCAATAATAATTGCACGATTGCTTCCTTTTATTTCTTTTGACCTTGTAAGCTATGCAGCAGGTCTTACTTCTATGAAGTTCATACCCTTTTTTATAGCAACTGGTATAGGTCAATTGCCAGCAACTATTATTTATTCATATGTTGGAGGTATGCTCACAGGTGGAGCACAGCTATTGGTAACTGCACTACTTATTTTATTTGCACTATCAATATTAATAGTCTTAGTAAAAAACATATTTTATTCAAAAAAAGGTAATATATCTAAGGAAAAGAGAAATGAAAAAGTATAGAAAGGTTTTTATTTTTATTCTGATAATAGCAGTAGGACTGTTTTTAAATAGAGAACTACAGTGGAGTTCTTATTTAAAAGACTCTAATAATTTAAAAACAATTATTAGCTTTGTTCATGACAATTATATATTAGCAATGTTCTTGTATTTAGTCTTTACAATAATAGGCTCTTCTATTTTAGCTTTGCCAGGGGTCACTTTTGCTGTAGTGGCAAGCGGATTATTTGGACCTTGGATAGGAAGCTTTCTTTGCTTAATAGGAGCAACTATAGGAGCAGTCCTATCATTTGTTTTAAGTAGATACCTGTTGAAGGATTCTATAGAAGAGCTAGTTAAGAAAAACAAAAGATTATATAGTATAATTTTTCAAGTCGATTCTGAGAAAGAAATGTTAATTCTTATGATAACTAGAATACTGCCTATATTTCCATTTAATCTTCAAAACTTTGCCTATGGTATAACAAATATCTCTATAGTGAAATATACTATAGGAACTTTTTTGTTTATGATTCCAGGAATAATTCTTTTTAGCATTGGTACAGAAGGAATTATAAATAGAGGGGATAGAGCTAATATGCTATTTATAGCAGTATTAATAGTAGTGCTGATGGTAATTATAGGAGTACACTTATATAAAAAATACAAAATGTTAACAAAGAAGGAGCATAATGAAAGATAAAGCAATTATTTTTTTTACGCGAATACCTACATTAGGTAAAACTAAAACAAGATTAGAACCATTTTTAGGCAAAGATATGTGTGTAAAGCTTCAGACAGTATTTATTAAAGACATATATAACAACATAAAAAATATGGGAATAGACATAATCATTAATTATTCAGAAGATGGAGAGCTGGAAGTTTTAAAAGGCATTACTCATAACGATGAGTTATTTTTGAAGCAAGAAGGGAAAAACTTAGGAGAGAAGATGCATAATTCCATAGCTTTTTCTTTGAAAAAATATAGGAGTGTAGTGCTTATTGGAAGTGATCTTCCTTTATTAAATAAAAAGGATATAGAAATAGCTTTTAAGTTATTAGAAACAAAAGATATAGTCATTTCCCCAACCTATGATGGAGGATATTATTTAATCGGAATGAAGGAAGAAAACAAAGATATATTCAATATAAAATATAGTACAAGTTCTGTATTTGAAGAGACTTTAGATAGAATAAAAAGTTCAGGGAAATCCTATGGGGTAGGAAATATACAATTAGATATAGATGACAAAAGTGATTTTCTAATGCTATATAAAATATTAAAGGAAGATAAAAGCATTTCCTGCGACAATACAAGGAAGCTAGTAAATGAAATAATGGGAAAGTGTGATAAGAATGAATCGAATTAATTTAGATAATATAAGAAAAAACAAAGACTTTATGGAGAGATTTGGCATAGATGATAGTGAAGAGTTTTCTATGTTAGGTCAGGGAGAATATAATATTAACTATATTTTTTATTCAAAAGCTTATAGTGAAAAGTTAGTATTGAGGATAGCAACAGAAAGTCAGATGAATTTAGAAAACCAAATAAAATATGAGTATGAAGCTTTAGAGTTATTAAATAAGACTAATAGAACTCCTAAGCCTATATATTATGATGACAGAAAAGAACTGATACCTTATGGCTTTCTAGTTATGGAGTATCTACCAGGAAGGCATTTAGATTACAAAACAGATTTGAAATTAGCAGCTGAAGCTTTGGCATATATTCACAACGAACCTATTTCAAAAGCAAATTATTTAATAAAACCAGAAAATCCAATAGAAGCCATATATGAAGAATGCTTAAGGATGTTTGAGAAATATAGACTATCGGAATATATGGACATAGATACTAGAAAGAGTATAGAATACTTGCTTGAAAAAGGAAAGAATATAAAGACTGTAGATATAGGAAATAGAACTATAATAAATACGGAGCTAAACTCAGGAAATTTCCTTATAAATGGAGAAGGTGCTAATAACTATATAGTAGATTGGGAGAAGCCTCTATATGGATATCCTGCACAGGATCTAGGGCATTTTTTAACACCTACAACAACATTTTGGAAAACAGATGTGATTCTAACCAGAGAAGAAATATCTTTTTTTATAAAAGAGTATTGTAAAAACTCTAATCAATACAAAGATGAAGAAGAGCTTTGGGCCTCTGTAAAGAATTATCTATCGATGAACTGCCTAAGAGGCATAACCTGGTGTGCTATGGCCTATGTAGAATATCAGGATAAAGACAAGCTTATATCTAATGATTATACCTATCAAAAGATTAAATCCTATTTGTCTAGGGACTTTTTAAGTATGATAAAGGATGAGTATTTGAATGAATATTAAACAAGATAAAAAGATTTCAATTATTATTCCAGTATACAATGAAGCGTTAATAATACACAAAATAATGGATAATTTAGAACAATTTAAGTCTCGCTGTGAAATTATATTTATAGATGGCGGCAGTAGTGATGGAACCAATAGAATAATAGCTGAAAAATACAGGCTTGAATTCTCTCCTAAAAAGGGCAGGGCCCATCAAATGAACTATGGAGCTTCACTATCAAAAGGAGATATACTTCTGTTTTTACATGCAGATAGTTTTCTGCCTAGTGATGCCCTTGCTCAAATTCATAACATTATTTGCCAAGGCTATAAAGCAGGGTGTTTTAAAATAAGATTTAATAGCAGAAGTACTCTTATGAAAATATGCGGCTTTATGTCTAATTTAAGAGTGAGGTTAAGAAATATAGCCTTTGGCGATCAAGGTATATTTATAAGTAGAGATTATTTTTATAAACTGGGAGGATTTGTAGAGATTCCACTTATGGAAGACTATCAGTTGTCAATGGACATAAAAGCTGATGGAGAAAAAATAGGTCTAGCAAATGCTAAAATAGAGACTTCAGAAAGGCGATTTGTAGAAAATGGCAGGCTTAAGACAATGGCAAGGATGCAAAGACTTCAATATATGTATAGAAGGGGAAAAGATATTGAAGTGATTGCAAGTCTATATAAATAGAGGATGAGAGATTTGACGTGGATTATGAAAAATGCATTGATTGTAGGAAATCTACTGAACAGAATTTGTTAAAAAACTTTCATACAGTACGCTAGCAAACATGGCTGTATACCTTTAAAAGGGGAACGACTGACTAAAGATTTACAAGATAGGTTTAAAGCTCATAAAAATATATGTTTACTGTACTACTTATTCATATATAATAAAAAAATCCAATACTAGCGTTTAATATATCCTATGTAAACTTTTTAACACCAATGAGAAAGTATCAACAGGAATTAGCTCATTAAAAAACAGAACATTATTTTTTAAAAAAGGCAGGGATGGTATCATGATTAGAAAATTAATAATAGATTGTGACAATACTTTTTCAATAGATGGTTGTGATATAGATGATGGTCTTGCTATTATATATACTTTAGCTCAGGAGAATACAGAGGTCTTAGGAATAAGCACAACATTTGGAAACAACAAATTGGAGATTGTATATCCAAATACTATTTCTTTTATGAAGAGTATTGGATATTCAGAAATTCCTGTATTTAAAGGCTCAGAAGATTCCTATAAAGCCAATGAAGCTGCAAAATTTCTAGTGGAGATGGCAGACAAGTATAATGGAGAATTATCTATACTTGCAACAGGCTCTTTAACTAACTTGTACCATGCTTGGCAGATAGATAACAATTTCTATGAAAAAATAAAGGATATTTCTCTAATGGGTGGAATAACTGAGCCATTAATAATAAACAAGAAGATACTAAATGAACTAAATTTTTCTTGTAACGTTAAAGCGTCTCTAAATGTATTAGAGTATGGAAGAACTATTATTATAGCAACAGGAAATACTTGCTTGGATGGATTTTTTACAAGGGAAAGATTTGAGAAGCTAAAAGAAGGAAATGATTTTGAGAGATGGCTTTATGCTAAGAGTCAATACTGGTTTGATAGGGAGAAAGATGTCTTTGAAAATAACGGAATATATATATGGGATATATTATCAGTAGCAGCTCTTCTGAATCCTGATTTGTTTATTAAAAATACTCTTGATATTTCTCCAGATGAGGAAAGCATGAAGAAAGGGCTATTATTTGGAAAAGGAAAGACGAGAAAGGTTATTATCCCCAAAATAAAAGACATAGATAAATATATAGAACATGTATACCAGCAATATAAGATTTTTGGAGAGCAACACAAAAATAGCCTTAATTTTCAGGTATGAAAATAAGCCTATCTTTGTCTAATTCTATATTGACTCTATCTCCTTCTGCAATATCTACAGAGTCTGAGATAATACTTTCTAATCTTAAATTGTTTTTAGTATTATGTATCTTAAGTAAATAATTATCACCTTGATATATTTTGCTCACTACTTTAAAATCACTGTTATTATACTTATTTACCTTTACTGCCAAGGGTCTTATAAGACATTTGTATTTTCCATTGTGTTTACTTATATTACTAGTAAATAATTCACTAACAAATTTATTATTTATTATTTCGCCGTCAACATATGTTCCTTTTGAAAAATAATTAGCTACTATGGTGTTCACTGGATTTTTAAATATGTTCTCTGGTGTATCATATTGTTCTATTTGACCACTATGCATAAAAGCTATTCTATCAGACATAGTCAATGCTTCTTCCTGATCATGAGTAACTAGTATAGTGGTTATTTTATATTCTTTTTGCAGCTCTAAGACTAGCTCTCTCATATCTTTTCGCAAGTTAATATCAAGACTGGAAAAAGGTTCGTCTAAAAGTAATACTGTTGGTTCAGCTGCAAGTGCACGAGCTAAAGCAACTCTTTGCATTTGACCACCAGATAACTCATCGACACTCCTGTTCTCATAACCTTCCAGTTTAACTTTATTAAGTAGTTCTAATGCCTTTTCTCTACGTTGTTTTTTTTCAACACCAAGTATTTTCAGTGGAAAGCCTACATTTTCCCAGACTGTCATATTAGGAAACAATCTAAAATCTTGAAAAACAATGACAGTCCTTCTTTTATGAGCCGGTACTTTATCAGCTATATTTCCATCGAGTATGATGGAGCCTTCACTTTGATTTATTAAACCTGCTATTGTTTTTAACATAGTGCTTTTCCCGCATCCTGAAGCACCTAAAAGTGATATGATTTCTCCATCTTCAACCGTTAAATTTATGGATTTTAGTATCTTTTTATCAGATAATGTTACAGATAAGTTTTTTAGTTCTAGCTTCAATTAAATTTCCCCCATTACTTTGATACGGTGATTTTTTTAATAATTTTATCTATAATTATAAAAACTGAAAGTGTAGATATAACAAATACTAATGCATAGGCAGAGCCTATATGACGATCTCCTTTTGCTATAAATGGCACCATAAGCAAACTAATTGTTCTAACCTTTCCGCCACCTATTAATAATGTGATAAAATACTGGCTAAAAGAAGTGATATAAGCCATGCTAATACTTGC
The DNA here is from genome assembly GCF_900095305.1 of Proteiniborus sp. DW1. Lineage (NCBI taxonomy): Bacteria > Bacillati > Bacillota > Clostridia > Eubacteriales > Proteiniborus > Proteiniborus sp. DW1. Next base: position 24,944 of record NZ_FMDO01000013.1, read on the forward strand.
CATTATTCCTGGTGCAAGAAGGGGGAGCGTAATATACATAAATGCTTTCAAAGGTGACGCTCCTAATACATAAGCCTGTAACTCCATTTTTTCTCCTATAGATGCTGTTAAATCTCTCATAATATTTATAGAATAAGGCAGAGTGTATATTAAATGCACTATTATCACTCCTAATACAGTATCAGCTAAGGAAATCTTTATAAATACTACATGTATTCCCATGGCAAATATAGTTCCGGGCACTATATTGGGTGCAATGCCTAAGAAATCTATTAAGTTTTTTCCTTTAAATTCGTATAGAACTAGTGCCCTAGCAGTCATGGTACCCACTATTGCTGATAAAACTGCTACAGATAATGATAATATTATACTTGAAAACAATGTTGGTAGCACTTTTGTATGAGGTGCGAACACCTCCTTAATAGCCCTAAGAGAATATGTATCTGGAAGCAGCCTAGGCCAAGGCCATCTGCTGGCAAAAACCCAAAGTATAAGTATTATCATAGGAGCTAATATTGTAAACATAACAAGGTATAAGAAAAGCTTCAACAGTTTATTTGAATTAGTATCTTTCATGAATATCACCATTTATTTTCTTCTTCTTTGTTATTAAATAATATATTCCTGCCATTGTCCAAGTTATTATTAGTATTAGTCCATTTATGGCCATAGCATAAGGTCTATGGCGCAAGTCAGGATGTATATATTCAATATGAGCTTGTACAGGCAGTGCCTTTGGAACAGTTGCCCCCAATAAAAATGGCAAATCATAAGCTCCAAAGGAAAATGTTAAAATAATCAAAAAAGCTTTTCTTATAGCAGGCATACTTAAGGGCAAAGTTATATGAAAAAAGGTCTTTAACTTAGATGCACCTAAATTTTCTGATGCTTCTCCTAAGGTCTTATTTATACTAGACATTAGGGCCAAACTAAAGTAAGCAACAAAAGGAACCTCCTTCCATATATATCCCAAGATAATACCAATATTATTTCTTGTGTATAGTAGCAATGGAAAATCTCCTTGTCCGTCTATTAAGCCTAATTGGTACAAAAGTCTAGCTATCAAACCATTCTGAGAAAGCATACTTATTGAAAACAGGGCTACTATAGTATGCGGTATTAGAATGGCAAGCTTGATTACTTGAATTATTTTACCTTTTGTATGCCCTGTATACACTAGTGCAGCAGTAAGCATAGTACCTAAAACCACTGATATTATAGATGATATAATAGATATTTGCAGACTCACCTTTAAGGAATCGAGAAAAGTAGAACTATTAAGCACTTCAATATAATAATCTAAAGTTATATTTGTTAGATTAAAAGCTGGTATGTACCCAAAGCCTTGAATTATTCCATTTATAACTCCATATATAAAAAGAACACCCAATAATACTATGGGCATTATAAGTATATAGGGTGTTTTTTTATTCATAATGTGCCACTCCTAACAATTTGTAAAGCTTTCTAATACTATTTTCCTACTACTTCTTCTAGCCAGATTTCTTCTATTATAGGAACGATATTAGCAGGCATCTCTGGTAACCTTTTATTAAGAAGCTCGTCTTGTGGTAGGACGCCCTCTCCTATATCTACATTGTCAAATCTAGCGTTTTCCTCAGTGCTCAATTTGTCATAAGAAATTACTGGTAAGGTCCTTAATTCTTCAAATTGAGTTGCTTGTATATCAGCTGATATAATTTCATTAATTGCAACCATAGCAGCTGCTTTATTAGGTGAATTATTAGCTATAGCAATATAATTAGTATTACCTACTGTTCCGTTGTCAAATAGGAATGTTCGTGTAGTATGAGTATATGTGCCATTTTCTATACCTACTGCAACTGCGTAAGGACCATAACTCATAGTCATCACCAATTCACCATCTTGGAACATGTTGTCAACTTCTCCTGAGGTTGCAGGGAAGGTTTTTCCTTGATTCCATAAATACTTATTTAACTCTCTTAAATACTCTAGTGCTGGTTCTATAGCTTCTTTAACCACTTCCTTATCTGCTTCCATATCTAAAAACTGCTCATAACCAACTATATCATAAATTAACGTTCTTACGAAAGCACTCCCAGTGAAATCAGGCAATGCAGGATAAGTTACTTTGCCTTCATATTTTTTACAATATTCCATGAATTCTTCAGTGTTTCTAGGAGTTTCTTCTGTAATTGCACTATCATTAATAAATACCATTTGTGCCTTGCCATAGGGTGCTTCATAACCTTCTATAGGAAATCCAAAATCATTCTTAACTTCTTCATCGTCACCATCTATGTATTTCTTAAAATTAGGCAGTTGCTCTGCAAAAGGTCCAAACAATAACCCATTTTCTTTAGCAGAATAGAAGTTCTCTCCGTTTATCCATATCATATCGATGGTTCCTTCTTTTAAACCAGCTTGCTTTTCACCTGCTAATTTAGCCAATATATTGTCAATATCCATGCCAACTACCTCTAGGGTAATATCGTATTTCTCTTTTAATATTGGCGCTACAGTTAGATTTAACCACCTATTTCTGTTTTCATCTCCACCCCAGCCATAGAATCTAACAGTTTTTCCTTTAGCTTGTTCAATAATAGTATCAAAATCTGCATTAGGGTCAAATTCTTGAGAGACTATTCCATTTCTACTATCCTTAGGTGAATCTGCTATGTCTTTCTCTCCGCTACATCCAGTAACTAAGAATAGGACCATTATAATTACTAGAATTGACGTTAATCCTTTGCTTTTCATTTTATCCTCCTTATGTTTCTTATGTTTGGGAATTTTTATTCACAACAATTATAACATAAAGAATTCTATAAATTATTGAACTTAGAATAATAAATATCTATAGTTGATATATGACGTATCAGTTATTTTTATAGTTTCAATTTTTTTCACACAATTATATTGTTATAATGAGTCTGATAAAAAAGGAACAATTAGTTATAAAAAAACGTCCATACTATAATGGTATTTTTTGTTGGCAATATTAAAAGAGAGGCAAGATGCTTGTGCTTAATAAAAAGAGAGTAGTTCTAGCTATAATTATAATAATGATTATAATAGTTATTTATTTAGTAACTAGTGAAGAACATGTTTTACATAATTTAGAGTTAGCTCCAAATCAAAAGCTTGTAGATTATGCATTAAACGAACATTGGCTTTTTGCTATTATTGAAGAAAAAAGCTTAAGCGATAAAGAAAGATATATTTACATATACAAATTAGATGATTTTTCAAATAAAGTAAATTGGCTAAAAGTTGCTGAATATGACTTTACATATGTTTGGCCGTGGAAGATTGAGTTAGGAAATTTGGACTACACAGATGGTCCTCAAATAGTTATGGGGGTAAATAAATCTACTTATTTTGATAAGGAAGTAAATAATCGGTTCTTTGTTTTTAACTGGGATGGAGAGAAGCTTTATAAGAAATGGACTGGTACAAGACTAGGCTATTATTTAAAAGATTTTTATATAATGGACCTTTTAAGTATAAAGGGAGAAGAACTTGTGGTTATAGACAAAAACCAAAATGGAGAAGAGAGATTATTGATATACTATTGGTTGGATTTTGGATTCCAGCTTTTGGCTGAAAGTGAAATTTATGATATAATAGAGGATGTAAAATACTTAGATAATAATCTACTGGAGCTTACATATAATAAATGGGGTAAAAAATTTACTTCAAGAGTAATGGTAAAAGATGGATGGATTATAGAGGTCGACTAGTCGAGGAGGGGATAAAATTGAGATCATTAGCAAAACTATTAGTTACAATAATTATTTTGAACAGTATTTTAGCTGGATGCACAAAGGACAAGGAAATTAGTAACATAGACGAAAATCCAACTAGTACAGTGATAGACTTAGGTAATATCATAGATGTAGAAAAATCTAATATGTGTTGGGATATACCTGAGGAGATAAAAAACATCCAATTTTCTTTTACTCCTACATCTTACGAGGCAAGGGTGAAGCCATATATCATTAATGAAGACCTTTCAAACATTGAAAATATCCATAGATTTACTGGTTTTACTGATGAGCAGAAAAGGATGATTGCAAAAAATGGGTTTATTGTACTACCAAGTCAAAACACTAAATTACACCATATATATGAGTATAACGAATACTTAGACATACCTAATTTTGTAACTACAGATGTAGTGCTCCATTTATATCATCATTTTTTTGGAAAATCACTTATTTATGTTGAATCAGAGATTTTATCCAAGGACTTAGAAATATTAACAGATAACATGTTAAAGAAGTCTATTGCACTGCTAGGAAAAATTGAAGATAAAAAATTAAAAGTTCTTCAAGGGAAGAATGTGGCATATTTTCTAGTTGCTAAAATGCTAGTATTGGGTAAGGATAATGTAAATGTTACTGTAGATAATCATATTTTAGAATTAGCTAAAAAGGAATATGAACTCATTAAAGAAGCTTCTGGTACTAATAAGTCTTTCTTATTTGAGGACCAAGACCTAGATTATTCACAGTTTACAGTAAGAGGCCATTATTCCAGAAATGAAAGGCTTCAAAATTTCTTTAGGACCATGATGTGGTATGGATTCACACCTATTAATCTGATGAATATGGAGACAGAAGAATTGTACTATGAAGAAACCTTAAAGGCACTTTTAATAGCTTATACAGCATTTATGGAGCATGACGGTTCTAATGACGTAAGATTGTGGAATAATATTTATGAACCAACTGGTTTTTATGTTGGCCAATCAGATGATATAAATATTTTAGATATGAGAGAGCTGCTGGTTTCAGTTTTTGGAGAGGATATAGATGTTAATAGCCTCAGTGATTCCACATATAAAGATAAAATTCATGAAGGAGTAAAAGACTTAAGGGAACCTAAAATAACAGGAAAATTCATAGAAAAGCCTGTTAACAAAAGCTTTAAGTTCATGGGTCAGAGATATATATTAGATGGGTATATAATGCAAGAATTAATGGAGCCACTCAAGAGACCAGTTCCTAATGGGTTAGATGTAATGGGAGTATTAGGAAGTAAGCGAGGAGAAGAACTACTATTCAAGGTTTATGAACCTCATAAAGCATGGCCAAAATATGAAGAAAAATACAAAGAGTTAAAATCAGAGGTAACTAGCTATAAAGACGAGCTTTGGCAGAGCAATTTATATAATGGTTGGCTTTGGTCAATACAAAAACAGTTAACAGAATATGACAAAAACTCTGGAATGCCTATTTTCATGACTAATGATGGTTGGAGAAGTAAATCACTAAATGCTGCATTATCGAGTTATGCAGAATTAAAGCATGATACTATATTATATGGAAAGCAGCCAGTAGCAGAGGCTGGTGGGGCAATGGCAGTTGCTGATCAGCATTATGTTGAACCAAATATCGAGTTATATGATACAATGCTTTGGCTAATGCAATATACTGTAGAGAATTTAAAGGCTAGGGACTTGCTTAATGATGGCTTATTAGAAGGGACTAAAAGTCATATAAAATTTCTAGAACTATTGAGAACAGTATCTATTAAAGAGCTGAATAATGAACCTCTAACAGAAGATGAGAAAAACAGTCTTTTTTGGACTGGAGGACATATTGAGGAGATAATGAATTGGTATGTGTTTGGAAGTGCATCTGAGGAGAATGTATATAATGGTGCATATTCCATTGAACAAAGCTCTATGTTAGTATCGGATGTAGCTACATTACCAGGTGAACACTATCTTAGTATGGGAACTGGGTACTTTGATGAGATCTATGTAGTTGTTCCTGTAAAAGGCAAGCTATATCTAACAAGAGGAGCAGTATACTCATACTATGAATTTACAAGTGATAAGCGATTAACAGATGAAGAATGGTGGGAGCTCCACGGGCTAAAGACTATTAAGGAAGAGCACTTTGAGTATTTGGAGTATGGAGAGCCGTCTAAGAAACTACCAGCACAACCTTTCTGGGTAAATACATTTAAATCTAGAACAAACAATATAGAAATAGAGCCACCGGAAGTAGATTGGGATAACTCAAATGAGTAGAATAGGAGGATAATATATGACAATCCAAAAAGTAAAATTCAATGAATATTCAAAAGATGCCTTAGAGCAAATAACCAAAGGAGCATTTCTTACAGTAAAGGATGGTGATAAAGTAAATACCATGACTATAGGATGGGGAAATATAGGTATAGTGTGGAATAAGCCAATATTCATGGTTGCAGTAAGATATTCTAGATATACATATAATCTTATAGAAAATTCAAAGGAGTTTACTGTAAGTATACCTATAAATAAGGATTTAAAAAAGGAACTAGCCTACTGTGGAAGATATTCAGGAAGAGATGTAAATAAATTCAAAGAATGTAATCTAACTATGGTAGATGGGCAGAAGGTATTAGCACCAGTTATAGGCGAATGTGAATTACACTATGAATGTAAGGTAGTCTACCAACAGGCAATGGAGCCTGCTACCGTAGCTAAGGAAATCAAAGATAAGTTCTATACAAACAATGACTATCATGTATTATATTTTGGAGAGATAGTTGATTGTTATTTAAAAAAATAAAGTTTGTCGACAATATCGGTATGCTCTCGCTTAATCTTTAGTAAAATATAGGAGGAAATAAGTGAAAAAAGCACTGAGTTAGTATATAATATAAATAATTAGTTACTGAGGAGCGTGTAGTTATGACAAATGAAATGTTTGAAAAACTACTTAGTGTGGTGGAAGGCATACAACAAGAGGTAAGAACTATAAACAATCGGCTTAATAATCTAGAAAATAGGTTTGACAATCTAGAAAACAAATTTGTTGGCTTGGAAAATAGGTTTGACAATCTAGAAAACAGATTTGTTGGCTTGGAAAATAGGTTTGACAATCTAGAAAACAAATTTGTTGGCTTGGAAAATAGGTTTGACAATCTAGAAAACAAATTTGTTGGCTTGGAAAATAGGTTTGACAATCTAGAAAACAGATTTGTTGGCTTGGAAAATAGGTTTGACAATCTGGAAAACAGATTTGTTGGCTTAGAAAATAAGCTTGATAGTCAAGAAAATAGGTTAGATAAGATTGAGACAAATGTTAGCAATATAGATGATAAGCTTAACAAGCTCGAAAGCAAGGTTGATAACAATCATAAAGAAGTTCTAGGGCGATTTGACAGTCTAGAAGATAAAATTAATGATTTAGAAGGTAAAAATGCTGCAAATCATGTATCTACATTAACTAAACTTGACAAAATAACAGATGATATTGAGTTTCTTGGTTATAAGGATTATCAAACAGAGAAAGAAGTATATAATATTAAGAAAAAGCTTGAAATTATTAAGTAGGATTAGTTAAAGGAGCAAGAGTAAGTTTATATCTTTTGTTCCTTTTTATTTTGAGAATTACTTCTAAAATCATCAGTTTTTCTAGCGTTACATCTTATTAAATGGTAAGATATAATGTAACAGTAAAAACTGTCGGAAAATGTACTTTAGGAGGCAGGCATGGACACTATAAAAAATGTAATAAATGTCGTAGGAGCTATATATAGAGATGATAAATGGCTTATGATAAAAAGAAGTGAGAAGGAAGAGTATGCGCCTGGAATAATTGCTATGGTAGGTGGTAAAGTAGAGAATGAGGGAGAAGAATACAATGTTCTTGAAAATACTTTAAGAAGAGAAGTAATGGAAGAGGTAGGTATTGAACTTAGTGAGAAGTTGATATATATCGAAAGCATAGGGTTTATTTCTAAAAAGTGGGGGCCAGTTGTAGATGTGATATTTCTCTGTAAGCTTGAAAAAGGTGAGCCATACCCAGCGTCACCTAGTGAGGTTGCAGAAGTCTATTGGATGACAACAGAGGAAATTTCAGAAAATGAAAAAGTTCCACAGTGGGTGAAGAAGTGCATTAGTAATGCAGACAAAGTAAGACTTAGTTTAAACGGTAATTGAATTAAAAATTAAAGGAATGATTTTATGCTTCAATTTTTACCTATAAATAAAGAAGAAATGAAGGAAAGAGGCTGGGAACAGCCGGACTTTATACTGATTACAGGAGATGCATATGTAGACCATCCTTCCTTTGGAGCTGCCATAATTGGAAGATTATTAGAAAATGAGGGCTTTAAAGTAGGGGTCATATCTCAACCTTCTTGGCAAAGCACTAAGGACTTTAGAAAACTTGGAAAGCCTAGACTTGCATTTTTAATAACTGGTGGAAATATTGATTCAATGGTAAACCATTATACAGTTGCCAAGAGAAGAAGGAAAGCAGATGCATATTCCCCAGGTGGAAAGATGGGACTTCGTCCAGATAGAGCAACTATAGTCTATGGAAACAGAGCAAAGGAAGCCTATAGCGATGTACCTATTATACTAGGGGGAATAGAGGCTAGTCTTAGAAGATTAGCTCACTATGACTATTGGGATGATAAGGTCAGACGTTCAATACTATTAGATTCAAAAGCAGATTTATTAGTGTACGGTATGGGAGAAAAGCAAATAATTGATATTGCCCATGGTCTTGATAATGGAATAGATATTCAATATCTAAACTTCATAAAAGGAACTGTATATAAAACTAAGACAATAAGCCATATACATGATGGTATTATATTGCCATCATATGATGAAATAATTGAATCAAAGAAAAAATATGCTGAAAGCTTCATGGTTCAGCACAATAATATGGACGCAATGTGGGGTAAGACTTTAATAGAGCCCTATAGAGATGTATATGTAGTAGAAAATCCACCTGCAAAGCCATTGGAACAGTCTGAACTAGATAAAACATACTCCTTGCAATACATGAGAAACTACCATCCAATATATGAGGAAGCAGGTGGGGTTCCTGCCATAGAAGAGGTTAAATTTAGTATCATAAGTAACAGAGGTTGCTTTGGAAGCTGTAGTTTTTGTGCCCTTACTTTTCATCAAGGAAGAGTTGTACAAGCTAGGAGCCATATATCCATAATTACAGAGGCTAATAAGATTGTTTGGGAACCAGACTTTAAGGGATATATACATGATGTAGGAGGACCTACAGCTAACTTTAGACACAGAGCCTGTGAAAAGCAGGTTAAGTATGGAGTATGTAAAAACAAACAATGTCTTTTTCCAAATCCTTGTAGTCAATTATATATAGATCATCAGGATTATTTAAGCCTTTTAAGAAAATTAAGACAGTTGCCAAATGTAAAAAAGGTTTTTGTTCGTTCTGGAATAAGATATGACTATCTAATACATGACAAAGATGATGAATTCTTCAACGAGTTATGCCAGCATCATATAAGTGGTCAATTAAAGGTTGCACCTGAACATATATCTCCAAATGTACTAGAGAAAATGGGTAAACCTAAGAAGGAAGTATATGAAAAGTTCGTGAATAAATATAAAAAAATAAATGAAGATCTAGGCTTAACTCAGTTTATAGTGCCATATTTAATGTCCAGTCATCCAGGCTCTACACTAAAAGAAGCTATAGAGCTAGCAGAATATCTTAGGGATTTAGGCTATATGCCTGAACAGGTACAAGACTTTTATCCAACACCAGGAACTTTATCGACCTGCATGTATTATACAGGCTTAGACCCTAGAACAATGGAAGAAGTATATGTACCTAAAAACTCTCGGGAAAAGGCAATGCAAAGGGCATTGATACAATACAGAAACCCTAAGAATTATGACTTAGTATATGAAGCTCTTGTACAGGCTGGAAGAACTGATTTAATAGGCTTTGGAGGAAAATGTTTAATATGGCCTAGGAAAAAAGGAAATGAGAGAAAAAACACTAGAGTTAAAGGAAGTCCTAACAAGGATATTAGAGGTAATAAAAATAATAGAGTTAGTAAGAAATCCAAGAGTGATAAAAATAGTAGAAACAGCAAAGAGAATAAAAGAAAAGAAGAAAGAAAAAAATAAAAAGTAGAATTAGAGCATAGCTACTCTCATTAATTTAGAGGGTATTTTTGGATTAATATATCTACTTGAACTGGAAGAAACTAAATATATGTTTTTTAAGAGTATCATTTATCAATTTTTATTGATTTTTATATATAGTATGATAAAATAGCTTTTGTTGGAATTTTATTTGGAAAGAGGAATAATAGTGAAAACAAAAAGAGATGATATACGAAACTTAGCTATAATCGCCCATGTTGATCATGGCAAAACTACACTAGTTGACCAGCTTTTAAGACAAAGTGGTACATTTAGGGTAAATCAAGTCCTTACAGAAAGGGTTATGGATTCAAACGACTTAGAAAGAGAACGTGGTATCACAATACTATCCAAAAATACAGCTGTATATTATAAAGATATAAAAATAAATATTATAGATACTCCTGGTCATGCCGACTTTGGGGGAGAAGTAGAACGTGTTCTTAAAATGGTAAATGGAGTGATTTTAGTAGTAGATGCTTTTGAAGGTGCTATGCCACAGACAAAGTTTGTATTAAAAAATGCATTAGAATTAAATCTACCTGTAATAGTATGTATAAATAAGATAGATAGGCCAGAGGCAAGACCAAACGAAGTAATAGATGAAGTTCTGGACTTATTCATAGAGTTAGGCGCAGATGAGAGCCAACTGGATTGTCCCTTTGTATTTGCATCTGCAAAAGGTGGAACTGCTTCATTAGATATGAATGAACAAAAAGACAATATGGAAGATTTATTTGAAACCATAATAAAATACATCCCAGCTCCAGAAGGAGAGAGAGATGAGCCTCTTCAAGTTCTAATATCTACAATAGACTATAACGAGTATGTGGGTAGAATAGGTATTGGAAAGGTTGAAAGGGGAAGCATTAAAGTAAATGAGCCAGCTGTGATAGTGAATTATTTAGAACCAGAGGTTCAGAAAAAAGTAAAAATAACCAAGATATACGAGTTCGAGGGACTTAATAGAGTAGAAGTAGATAGTGCTGAAATAGGAAGCATAATAGCAGTATCTGGTGTAGAAGGAATACACATAGGGGACACTATATGTGCACCAGAAAGACCAGAGCCACTTCCTTTTGTTAAGATATCTGAACCAACTATTGCAATGACATTTTCAGTTAATAACAGTCCTTTTGCTGGTCAAGAAGGAAAATTCGTGACATCCAGACAGGTTAGAGAAAGACTTTTTAAGGAGCTTAATACAGATGTAAGCTTAAGAGTAGAAGAAACTGAATCAACAGATTCATTTAAGGTATCAGGAAGAGGAGAACTTCATCTCTCAATATTAATAGAGACTATGAGAAGAGAAGGATACGAATTTCAAGTCTCAAAGCCAGAGGTTTTATTTAAAACTATAGATGGAAAAAAACATGAACCTATTGAAAAAGTTATTATAGATGTGCCTGAAGAATACGTAGGTTCAGTTATAGAAAAGCTAGGCCAGAGAAAAGGTGAACTGATTACTATGACTCAACCTAGTGGAGGCTATACTAGATTAGAGTTTATGATACCAGCTAGAGGCTTAATTGGTTATCGCTCAGAGTTCATGACAGATACTAGAGGTAATGGAATATTGAATTCAGTATTTGAAGGATATCAGCCATATAAAGGAGATATACCTAGAAGACCACAAGGTTCACTAGTAGCCTTTGAATCTGGAGAAGCAGTGACATATGGGTTGTATGCAGCCCAAGAAAGAGGAATACTATTCATTACACCAGGAACCAAGGTATATGAAGGTATGGTAGTAGGGCAAAATGCAAAATCAGGGGATATAGAAGTGAATGTATGTAAGAGAAAACAGCTTACAAATACGAGAGCATCAGGTTCAGATGATGCACTAAGACTTTCACCACCTAAGATTATGAGTCTTGAAGAAGCACTAGAATTCATAGAAGATGATGAACTACTAGAGATTACTCCTGAAAACATTAGAGTAAGAAAAAGTATACTTGACCATAATCTAAGGTATAAATCTAAGAAAAAATAGATAGAAAGCCATAGTTGAAATTATTCTAGCTATGGCTTTTTTATTTTTCGATTTTTTAATTTTTTAAGAAAAATGATAAAATTTAGAAATAAAGTTGACAAAAGAATAACATTGAAATAGAATTTTTTTAGAAATAGAATAACTCCGAGTTTATAATCCTAAAGACAAGAGTCAATGGATATAAGCCTATGGGTATGAATAGAAATGTTCATGCCTCCCGTGTTTGGAAAGGAGGATTTTTTACCGACATCATATAGACGTATCGGTTTTTTACCATGCGAAAAAAACTCATTTTATAAGGAGTTTTCTGTTTTTTTAATATAAATGATGAAGGGGAGTGTTATTGTGGAAATGGTTAACTTAACAATCAATGGCATAAAAACTCAAGTGCCAAAAGGTATTACAGTCCTAGAAGCAGCTAGGGGATTGAATATTCACATTCCTACTCTATGTTTTTTAAAAGAAATAAACGAAGTAGGCTCTTGTAGAATGTGCGTTGTAGAGGTAAAGGGGGCTAGAGCTCTACAGGCATCATGTCTTCTTCAAGTTCAAGAAGGTATGGAAGTATGGACTGCTTCAAAGAAGGTGAGAGAGGCCAGAGCAACTATTCTTGAACTTATTTTGGCACGTCATGATAGAGAATGCCTTACTTGTTCACGAAATCTAAACTGTGAACTTCAAAAGCTTTCAGAAGAAATGGGTATAGGTGAGATAAGTTATCAAAATAATAACAAGACACATACTGTAGATCAGGCCTCACCAGCAATAGTTAGGGACCAAAACAAATGTATACTTTGTGGAAGATGTGTAAGTGTATGCAAGAATGTGCAAGGAACAGGAGTTATAGATTTTGGGGGAAGAGGAGTTAGAACAGTAGTAACTACTCCTTTTGAAAAAAGTTTATCAGAGTTAGCATGTATTAATTGTGGACAGTGTATAAAGGTTTGTCCAGTTGGTGCATTAAGAGAAAAAGACGATAGAGATAGAGTGTGGGAAGCTCTTGAAGATAATGAAAAATACGTTATTGTTCAAACTGCTCCAGCAGTGAGAGTTGCTTTAGGTGAGGAATTTGGTATGCCTATTGGAACCAATGTAGAAGGCAAAATGGTGACAGCTCTTAGAAGATTGGGATTTGATAGAGTGTTTGATACAGATTTTGCAGCAGATTTGACAATTATTGAGGAAGGTACAGAACTTATAGGAAGATTAAAGAATGGTGGAAAACTTCCTATGATTACTTCCTGTTCGCCTGGATGGATTAAATATTGTGAACATTTTCATAATGATTTTTTAGATAATTTATCTAGCTGTAAATCACCCCATCAAATGCTAGGGGCATTAACTAAGTCATATTATGCAGAAAAAATGGGAATAGATCCGAAGAAAATTTTTGTAGTATCTGTAATGCCTTGTACAGCTAAAAAGTATGAATCTGCACGTGAAGAGCTATCTGTAGATGGACTCAGAGATGTAGATGCAGTTATTACAACTAGAGAATTAGCTAAGATGATAAAGGAAGCCAGAATAGATTTTGCATCCTTAGAAGAACAACAGTTTGATAAGGTTATGGGAGAATCTACTGGAGCAGCTGTGATATTTGGAACCACTGGAGGTGTTATGGAAGCAGCTCTAAGGACTGTTGCAGATATATTATCTAATCAAGACTTAAAAGAGATAGACTATACGCCTGTTAGAGGATTAGAAGGAATCAAAGAAGCTACTGTTAGAATAGGAAACCTTGATGTGAAAGTAGCTGTTGCACATGGCACAGGGAATGCAAGCAAACTTTTAGGTAAGGTGAGAAAAGGTGAAGCTGATTATCATTTTATTGAAGTAATGGGATGTCAAGGTGGATGTATAAATGGTGGAGGACAGCCAATTATAATGGATAAGGATAAAACTGAAGAAGTATGTAAGCTAAGAGCACAAGGCCTATATAATATTGATAAAGAAATGCCTTTAAGAAAGTCTCATACTAATCCAGAAATAAAAGCATTATATGAAGAATACCTTGGAGAAGCTAATGGACATAAGGCTCATAAGCTATTACATACTCACTATATAAAAAGAGCAAAGATTTAGGTGGGAAAAGTGGATGTAAAAGTTAGAACCCTAACAAAAGCGGCTTTATTGCTTGCAATTGCTTTAGTATTTCAGTTCGTTAAAATGGGACAGTTAATAACTGGCTCAGGAATAAACGCAGTACTAATTTTAGCAGCTCACATATGTGGATTACCTTGGGCTATAGCTATTGGATTTACCACTCCATTTATGGCTGTAGTATTAGGAGTTCAACCTCCTGCAATGATTATAGTTGTCCCATTTATTGTAGCAGGAAATATTATTTATGCTACGGCATACGGTCTAATAAGAAAAAGAAGTAAGATAATAGGAATCATAGTTGCAGCTCTTATAAAGTTTGGACTATTATACTCTGCTGTGAATTTTATTTTGACAGTAAAGCCTCCAATAAAAGCCGCGCTAAGCTTTCCACAGCTTATAACTGCTTTAGTAGGTGGTACGTTAGCACTTGTTATTATACAGGTTATAGAACGAATAAAAAACCATCAGCCAACTTAATATAATTAACTTGATTAATAGGATTAGCTTTGCATCTACTCGGATGTATAGCTAATCTTATTTAATTATTGAGCATGAAGGCTTTTACTAACCTTTTATTCAAGTAAAACTAATATTTTGGTAGAAGTTTTTAACCTAAATAAAAACCATATAAAAACACTAAATATATAACATAGATTACTAATAAAACTATACCTTGGACTCTATAAGTCTTCTTTTTAATAAATGAGGGGATTATTAAAATTGACACTATTATAAGAGCAGCAGGAAAATCCAATAATATATTTTGTTTTAAAACCTTAAGTGGTGCTACAAAAGCAGATACTCCAATGACCATAGTGATGTTCATGATGTTTGATCCTACTATATTGCCTATTGCCATATTAGTATGACCTTTTTTAATAGTGGTTATTGCCGTCGCCAATTCAGGCAAAGATGTGCCTAGTGCAATTATTGACAGGGCTATAACTGATTCAGGAACACCTATGCTCCTTGCAATTACTACACCACTATGTACCAATAGTTCTGCACCTCCAAATATAGTCAATGCACCAACTACAAAAAGTACTCCAATTCTTAATTTCATTTTAGGCTCTAAATCAAGCTTATGGCTAGTAGTTTTTTTTTCTATTCTATTTTTTAGAATAAAAAAATCTAAAATTACATAGATAATTAGCATGGCAATAAGAACTAATGAATCTGACTTATCTATTACTCTATCCAGTGCTAGGTATGACATTATAATTAAATATAGCGACAAAAGAATTGATTTTAACCTAAAGAAGTTGCTAGTTATTTTACTTGGGCTTATAACACAGATAAGTGCAAGTATTAATCCAGTATTGCAAATAATTGAACCTACTGCATTGCCAATACTCATAGTTGTAAATCCATCTTTGGCTGCTGATATAGAAACAATAGATTCAGGCAATGTAGTAGCTAAGCTTACAATAGTGGCTCCAATAAGCACCTCTGGAAGTCCTGAAGCCCTAGCTAGGGTAATTGCAGAATCAGTAAACCAATCACCGCCTTTAATAATCAACAATAGTCCTATAGAAAAAAGCAAGATAGCATATATCAAATGAATACCTCCTTTATAATAGTACCGTATAGTTAATATGTATTTTTTAATAAATAAAAGTATACTTGTGAGTTTGTATTGAAGGAAAATAAACTTATTTATAGAAATGTAATATATAATCAATTTTAAGTTGAGTATTAAGCTATTTGCAATTAATAATATATAAGGAGGATATCACTATGGTATTTGAGGTGCTAACAAAAAAGATGGATGATAAATATTCCGAGACAATTGTACTATCATATTACGAGGGTTTTACAGAGGCAGATATAAGTGTACCAGTCAAAGAAGCTGCCGATATGATAAAACACTTATTAAATGAAGAAGAGTTTTCGGGAAAATATAATGAGATTCAAAGCTTTAAATTAACAAGAAAGGATAACCCTAAGAAGGTAATATTATTAGGACTAGGGAAAAAAGAAGAAGTAGATATAGAAAAAGTTAGAAGGATTTTTGCTAAAGGTATAAAAGAAGCAATTAATCTAAAGACAAAAGCTGTAGATGTATATCCCATAAATACAACCAGCGAATTATCCTTAAGTCAAGTTACAAGGGCTATGACAGAAGGACTAATATTAGGAAGCTATAAATTTGATAAATATATTAAAGATAAAAAAGAAAATCCAGTTAAGAGCATATGCGTTGTTGGGGCTAATCCTGATGAAATAGTAGATATAGATAAAGGAGTAGTAGAAGGCAATATACTTAGCAAAGCTACTATATTAGCTAGAGATATGGTAAATGAGCCTGCAAATGTATTGACACCTGCTAAATTAGCTGCCATTGCTGAAAAGACAGGAAAAGAAAGTGGTTTTGAAGTAGAGATATTAAAGGAAGATAAGATACAAGAGTTAGAAATGGAAGCATTTATGGCTGTTGGCAGAGCTTCAGAAAATAGACCAAGACTAATAGTTATGAGATATTTTGGAGACAAGAAAAATAAGAAGGAGATAATAGGTCTAGTAGGAAAAGGACTCACCTATGACAGTGGTGGACTTTGCATTAAATCAAAAGATGGTATGGTAAATATGAAAAGCGATATGGGTGGAGCAGCTTCTGTTATAGGGGCTATGGAGGCAATAGCAAGGAAAAAGCTAAAGGTAAATGTAATAGCAGTAGTGGCAGCATGTGAAAATCTAATTAGCGGGTATTCGTATAGAACTGGAGATATAATTGGCTCTATGGCAGGAAAAACGATATTCATAGGTAGCACAGATGCAGAAGGTAGGCTTACATTAGCGGATGCCATACATTATATAATTGAAAAGGAAAATGCTACAAAAATTTTAGATATAGCAACACTAACTGGAGGTGCTATAGTTACATTAGGCTCAACAGCTACAGTAGTAGTGTCTAATGATGATGAATTTTATAAGGCTTTAGAGAGTGCATCAAGGATAACAGGAGAAAAGATTTGGAGAATGCCTATTTTTGATGAATATAAGGAGCTTCTAAAATCTAAAGTAGCAGACTTAACAAATTCAGCTGGAAATCCACAAGCAATTACAGCTGCACTTTTCGTAGGAGAATTTGTTCAGGATAAGCCTTGGATACACATGGATATAGCAGGTACTGCCTTTACAAGCAAGAGCAGTGAATATATTGCAGAAGGCGGTACAGGAGTAGGAGTAAGGACTATTTATGAAATGGTAAAGGAAATATCTAAATAGGGCAAACAGAGGGACATGTACATTGATTAAATCAGTGTACATGTCCCCTTGATTTTATATTTTGTTATAGGAGCTCTTTATACATTATAATGTGAAGACCGATGGGAGGATAGTCAAAAACTTCACCATATGACTTAAAACCTAATTTTTTATAATATTCTTGTACTGAGACTCTTCCTTTACACCATAAAAAATCAAAACCACGTTCCTTAATAATGTTTTCTGCAAAATTTACAATGGACCTTCCAGCACCTAACTTTCGGAATTCTTCAAGAGTTGCCATCTGTCTTAAGCGGTATTGCTTTTCACTAAGAAAATTTGGATTTTTTTCAGTAATAAAGGATGCGACACTTATTAACCTTTCTTGATAAAATGCTCCAATATGAAATGAATTTTCTGCATGGTCTGTATCAAACATAGAATCTTCAATTGGTTGTAATGGGCGTAAAATAGTATGCCTAATATTGTAAGTTAACTCTGGTTTGATTTCTTTTATTTCTAGCATTTTGTCCCCCTATATAGCCAAATTATATTTAAAATATATACTTCTATTATTGTTCTTATTATCCTTCTCATTCTTTATTAATTTTATGGAAAGTATATGTAGCAGATATAATATCTAGATTTTAATTTTATGAAGAAATTATTTATAGTTTATGGATTTAATATTTTGTCAATTTTATAGATATTTTTCTTTTATATATTTGCTTCTTAACATATTGTAGCCTATTGATATTAATTATTTCTATAATTAATAACAAAAGCATAGATAAATGCGATTATAATTCTCAAAGCTTGTATGTTAAAATCATATGGGTGTTAATATTATATAAAAAAAGCTGGGGGGATTACAATGAAAAAATCTCTGTTAATATTATTGGTGATACTATCATTGGCGTTTGTTTTTACTGGATGTTCAAATGATACAAACACATCTAATGAGCCAAATAAATCTACAGGAGATGCAGTAGAATTCGTAGATTCTAGCTATATTGTTGATGCTAATTGGCTAAAGGAAAACTTAGGCAAAGAAAATCTACTTATTCTAGACGCCAGAGGAGCGGATACTTATGCAAAAGGACATATACCAGGTTCAATTGCTGTAATGTGGCAAAATTTTGCGGATATGTCAGGAGCACCAGGAGAAAATCCTGATTGGGGAACTGTGCTTGAACCAAAGATTTTGTCAGAAAAGTTATCTGCATTTGGAATAAGTAAAGATAAAGAAATTGTAGTGTATACTAGCACAAAAGGTGGCTGGGGTGAAGAGGGAAGAATAGTTTGGATGCTTAAAAGAGCAGGTTTTGATAATGTAAAGATGCTAGATGGTGGATTTGAATATTGGAAAGCTAATAATTATGAAATCTCTAAGGATATAGTAGAGCCAACTCCTGCAACTGTTGAAGTGACAGAATTAGATAATTCAACTAATATTGATACTGACGAATTAGCAAGTAAAATAGACGAATTAGTTATTATAGATGTTAGAGAAAAAAATGAGTATGAAGGTGCGCAAAATTTTGGTGAAGCAAGAGGAGGACATTTACCAGGAGCTATAAATATAACTTTCAACCAATTTTTAAAAGATGATGGTACACTAAAAAGTGCAAAAGAAATAAAAACTATTCTTGATGAAAATGGAATTGAAAAAGATGATGAAATAGTAACATATTGTACTGCAGGTATTCGTTCTGCTCACATGCAAATAGTTTTGACTATGATGGGATATGAAAATGTAAGAAACTATGATGCTAGCTTTTACGCTTGGTCAGGAAATCCAGATTTAGAACTACAAAAATAAGAAGGTAAATTCTAAAGGTGCGAAATATATTGAATAAAGTATTTGATACTTTGAAAAAAACTAAAAAGTCAACTTGGATTAAACTAGGAGTAATAATAGCTTTGATTTGCATTTATTCATTTGTTACTCCAGTAAAGGTCGCAATAAATAGAGTTATATTTATTTTAAGTATGTTAGACGTAGAGGCAATAAAGGGGTATATTTTATCCTTTGGAATATGGGCACCAGTAATATCTTTCTTATTAATGGTATTTCAATCTATAGCAGCACCATTACCTGCATTTTTGATAACATTTGCTAATGCAGCTTTATTTGGCTGGGTAAAGGGAGCAATCCTTTCATGGACATCTTCTATGGTGGGGGCAGTTCTATGTTTCTATATTGCTAGAGTATACGGTAGAACAACTGTTGAAAAGCTTACAAATAGGTTTGCCCTACAAGAGGTTGATAAGTTCTTTGATAAATATGGTAACTATGCTATTCTGATTGCCAGATTGCTTCCTTTTATATCCTTTGATATTGTCAGTTATGCTGCTGGACTGACTTCTATGAGTCTATGGTCATTCTTATGGGCAACGGGACTCGGCCAACTTCCAGCAACTATTGTATATTCATATGTGGGAGGAATGTTAACAGGCGGAGTCAAGACTTTTGTAACTGCATTATTTATACTCTTTTCATTGAGTATATTAGTATTTTTAATTAAGAAGGTATGGAACGAGAAAAGTAACAAGGATAATAAATAAAAATATACTGGGGATTGTTTAAGAGAACAATCCCTTTTAATCTATGTATACGTACTAGCTGACATTTGGAGATTAATGACCTATTAGCTTAGTCCGTGTTTATTCAGTTAGGAATATATCAAAGTAAAATATTTTATATTTTGAAAGTTAAGATATAAGTTAATTAAAGAAGGTGTTTAATAATGAAGACAAGTGACAATACAATGAGAATAATTAAGGAAGAGCAAAAATGTATTGGATGTAATGCCTGTATGAAGGGATGTCCAATGCTTCATAAGTTTTGTGACTCACCCAAAGTACTGCTTAAGGAGTTGTTAGAATCTGGGACCTTTGACTACAAACTACCATACTCCTGTATGCTTTGTGGCTACTGTACTAAAGTATGTCCTAAGGGGGTAGACCTAAAGAGCTTATTTTTAGAGCTTAGAAGAGATGCAGTTGATCAAACAAATGGTAAACTTCCTAAGGATCTTGGAGCAAGTGCGGTAAATTTTCATCAAAAGTTTAGCTTTTCAAATTTATTTACATCAGATATACAAAACCTCCAATCTGGTACTATATTTTTTCCAGGCTGTGCACTTATGTCATATAGTCCTGAAATAGTGCAGAAAACTTACAGTTACCTTGGAGAAAAAATCCCTGGTATAGGAATATATAATAAATGCTGCGGTAAGCCCACAAGCTTTATGGGCAAGGAAGAGAAATTTAAGGAATATTTCTCAATACTAGAAAATGAGTTTTTAAGTAAAAAGGTTAAGAAAGTCATAACAGGATGTCAAAATTGTTTTATGACAATATCTAATAACAGTAATATAGTAGAAGTAGTATCTCTATGGGAGATAATATCTTCTGTAGGTATACCAGAAAATAGGAAAGGCATAGGGGGAAGTATTGAACTTGAGTTTACTATCCATGATCCCTGTCCTACCAGAGATGTAGACTTAATTCATGAATCTGTGAGAGACATAACTACCCAACTAGGAGTTAAAGTTAAAGAAATGAAATTTAACCGAGGAAAAACTCTTTGTTGTGGCTCTGGAGGTATGGTCTCTGTAACCCAAGGTCATATAGCAAAGGCACATACTGAGAGAAGAGCTAATGAGGCAAGCACAGATTATATAATAACATATTGTCAAGAATGTGTAGAGTCAATGAGAAGAGGTGGGAAGAGCTCATTTCATATACTTGATTTGCTTTTCAATGATAACTTTAAGGACATGGAGCAAAAAAACAATTCTACATTAGGGAAATGGTTAAATAGGTATAAGGGCAAAAAGATAAAGGATATATCTACTCAGCCACGTTAGGTGACAAAATTAGGAACTACAGAATTCCATATTTCCATTGGATTAGTAATGTTGTTGCTTGCATTTTATTAATATTAAAAGAGTGCTTCACAAAAGAAAAATGATAAAAGCTCTCTTAGTATGTTTCAGATATGTCAATTATTTGATTGAATCTAAGTTTTAGATAGATAAGTATTTTAAAATTCTATAAAACTATAGTCTTCTATTGCTTTTTTCAATAATTATTTTATTTACACTTTATTTGTGTTAATCTATTTTAGGTTCTACGTTAACTATATAAGTAAAAGGAGAGATAAAATGCTAATGAACTTGAGAAGAATGGCTTTGCCAGTAATTTTATTGTTATTAATATCATTAAGCTTATCTGCTTGTTCAAGTAATCCAGTAGAAAAAGACGATAAACAGATTACTGAACAAGAAAGTAAAAAAGATGAACAGGGAATTCAATCAATTTCGACAGAAGACTTGAAGGAAAAACTAAATGATGATTCTTGGGTAATTGTTGACACTCGAATTAATGATGCTTACAATGGTTGGAAACTAGAAGGGGTAAAAAGAGGTGGACATATAAAAGGTGCAGTAGATTTTTCTGCTAAATGGTTAGATGTAGAAGTAGATAATAAAGAGAGTATTTTAAGTGAAACAATAAATGTTAAAGGTATTGAACCAGCTAAAAATATAGTACTATATGATGCTAATGGAAAGGATGCCTTAAAAGTAGCAGAATACTTAAAAGGCAAGGGGTATGAAAATCTATACACTTATGATGTAAAAGAATGGGCTGAAGACGAAAGTCTTCCTATGGAATTCTATGAAAATTATAAGTTGATAGTACCTGCCAGCATAGTTAAGGATATAATTGATGGGAAAAAACCAGAAACATTTGAAGATGCTACACAAATAAAGATAATTGAAGCAAGCTGGGGGGAAGAAGATACATCATATGCAAATGGTCATGTACCTACAAGTTTCCATATAAATACTGATTGGATAGAACCACCACCAGCTTGGATGTTAGCTGATGATGCAACACTGACAGAATTTGCGTTAAACAATGGCTTTACAAAGGATGATACTGTAATAGTAACTGGCGAAGCTCAAATGGCAGCTTATCGTGTAGCTACTGTACTAAGATATATTGGAGTTAAGGATGTAAGGGTTTTAAATGGAGGTTTAGGAGCTTGGATATCAGCAGGATATGAAGTTGAAACTGAAAGTCATAAACCAACTCCAGTTACTGATTTTGGAGCTAAAATACCAGCTAATCCAGATTTAATTGATACACAGGAGGAGCTAAAAGTAAGTTTAGCAAAAACTGACGAATTTACTTTAGTAGATAATCGTACTTGGGAAGAACATATCGGAGAAAGCTCTGGGTATTCTTATCACGATAAAAAAGGACGTATTCCAGGTTCTGTATTCGGATATGCTGGAAAGACTGATGCAAATTCACTAGACTACTACCGTAATATAGATAATACTATGCGTAATGCTGATGAAATAATAGCCATGTGGAAAGAGTATGGAATAGATACAAACAAACATCTTTCATTTATGTGTGGAAGTGGATGGCGTGCAGCAGAAGTGCTATACTACGCTCAAGTAATGGGGCTTGAAAACACATCTCTATACAGTGATGGTTGGATTGGCTGGAGTAACAATCCAGAAAATCCTGTGGAAACAGGAGAGCCTACAAACTAAAATGTATAGAAAAAAGAATTCAAGAGGTATAATTAAGGGGATAATATATGCCATAGCGCTGCTTCTACAAGTAGCCTTAATAGTTACTGTATTCGTAATAAACAATCTAACTGCAAAAAGAGCAGGAGTAATGAGACATGTTTATACTAAGAGACTACAATATGAACAAGGCATATTTACTCAAGTAAACTTGACAAAACATAATATTATTCTGATTGCACTATGTATTCTATTTGCTGTTCTATTATTCTATGCTATTAAGAGAAGACAAAAAATATTTACAGGGATTCAGATAGCAATAGGAATTATGATGAGTTTGCTGACGATTATTGTTATTAATAGTAAATATTTCATAGATATCCTAGCATATCCTTACTTTATTATAGCATTTGAACTTGCGTTGTTGATTCAGACTATTATTATAATAATAGTAATATTGCAAGTCTACCAATATAATAAGAGATATTAAATTCCCACCTTAGATGACTGCTAAATTATCACACTGGTAATATAGCAGTTTTTTTGTGCTTAATTTTTTATACTTTTTATCTACTATTTATTAAAGTATCCATTTAGTAAAATTTAATTATAAGTTGAAGCTGATAAATTATCAATGTACGAGAATGTTATATAGACATATATATCTCTATAGAAATATATTATATTAAAAAACAATGCTATATTGACATTAGATAGATGAAAGCCTATAATCATTATATAGATATATATCTATATAGGAGGGTGGGCATATGGAACTAAATTATGAAGAGAATTCAAAGTTAATCAAAGCATTATCGGATCCAAAAAGGCTGCAGATAATTGATATTTTATCATGTGGAGAAAGATGCGCATGTGAAATATTAGATCATTTTGATTTCTCACAGCCTACATTGTCGCATCATATGAAGGTATTAACGGATTTGGAAATAGTAAATGTAAGAAAAGATGGATTGTGGAGTTATTATTCACTAAATATTAGTAAATGCAATAAGATTATACTATTTTTAATGAATATTATTACAGATACTGATGATTGTATATGTAAAGACAAAATTAATTGTGAATGCAAATAAAAAAGGAGTTGAAAAAATGAAAAAAATGATAATTTTTGATCCTGCAATGTGTTGTCCTACTGGAATTTGTGGACCATCCGTAGACCCAGAATTATTAAGAGTATCTAGAGTAATAAATAGATTAAAGAGAAACGACGTAATTGTTGAAAGGCATAATCTAACTAATAACCCTATGATATTTGTTAATAACAAAGTTATAAATGAAATTTTAACTAAAGAAGGAGTAGAAGTATTACCGGTTACAATGGTAGGTGGCGAAATAGTAAAGACTAGGTCTTACCCAACAGATGAAGAATTTATTAAATTTCTAGACATACCAGAGGATTATCTAAAGTTGACAATTAAGCAAAATTCTAAAAAAGATTAAGAGTGTGTGATGCTTGCTGCAAAAATAATTAAAGGTGGTGCACTAATGTTTAAAGACTTCAACTTGAAAGACATAGACTTAACAAAATATTTATTCTTTACAGGAAAAGGTGGAGTAGGGAAGACTTCTACAGCTTGCTCTATAGCAGTTGCATTAGCAGATGAAGGTAAAAAAATCATGCTCGTAAGTACAGATCCTGCTTCAAATCTACAAGATGTTTTTAATACAGAATTAGATAATAAAGGTGTTCGGATTAAAGAGGTTCCTAATTTGGTTGTAGCTAATTTTGAGCCAGAAGCTGCAGCAGCAGAATATAGAGAAAGTGTAATAGCACCCTATAGGGGCAAACTTCCTGAGGTTGTTATTCAAAATATGGAAGAGCAATTATCAGGTTCATGTACCGTTGAAATAGCAGCTTTCAATGAATTTACAGGGTTTCTTACTGATAAAGAAGCCTCTGAAAAGTATGACCATATAATATTTGATACTGCGCCTACAGGACATACATTAAGAATGCTGCAGCTACCTTCAGCTTGGACTAATTTCATAAGCGAAAGCACTCATGGCGCATCTTGTTTAGGGCAACTTGCAGGCTTAGAGGATAAAAAGGAAATATATAAAAATGCGGTAGATACTCTTGCTGATAAAGAAAAGACAACACTTATACTTGTGTCTCGTCCTGAATCATCAGCTCTAAAGGAAGCAGAAAGAGCCTCTAATGAGTTAAAGGAATTAGATGTAAGTAATCAGCTTCTAATCATTAACGGAGTACTAAAAGAGCATGATGACGAACTATCTAATGAAATATTTATACAACAACAGGATGTACTTAAAGATATACCTGAAGGTCTTAGAGCATTAGAAACTTTTGAGATACCACTCAGACCATATAACGTAACTGGAATTGATAATATTAGAGCATTCTTAAAAGATGGAGATGTAAGAAATATAGATGAAAAATTAGAAATAGATAATATACCTACTTTAAGTACAGTAATAGATGATTTATATGAATCTGATAAAAAAGTGATATTTACAATGGGCAAAGGTGGAGTTGGTAAAACTACCATAGCTGCTACTATTGCAATGGAACTGGCTAAAAAAGGGAAGAAAGTTCATTTAACTACTACTGATCCTGCAGATCATCTAAAGTTTGTAATAGATGAAAGCTATGGCATAACTATAAGCCACATTGATGAAAAAAAAGAGCTAGAGAAATACAGAGAAGAAGTATTAAGTAAAGCTGGAAAAGAAAATATGAGTGAGGATGATATTGCATATATTGAGGAAGACTTAAGATCTCCTTGTACTCAGGAAATTGCAGTATTCAGAACTTTTGCTGAAATAGTAGAACGTTCAGAGAATGAGGTTGTAGTTATTGATACTGCTCCTACAGGACATACTTTATTATTATTGGAGTCTACACAAAGCTATAACAAGGAAATTCAAAGAACTCAAGGGGATACACCTGAATCAGTAAAAAAACTGCTACCAAAACTAAAAGATAGTAAGTTAACAGAAGTACTATTAGTTACATTAGCTGAAGCTACCCCTTATTATGAGGCTAGAAGATTACAAGAGGATTTAAATAGAGCAGGTATATTTAGCAAATGGTGGATAATTAATTCTAGCTTTTATGCAACTAGTACGACTAATAAAATTTTGAAGGCTAAGGCTTCAAATGAGATTCAATGGATTAATGCTATAAACGAAATTTCTAAAGGAAACCTAGCATTAGTAAAGTGGACTCAAATGGAACTAAAAGGTGAAAATCTAAGTAAGCTCTTAAAATAGAGCTTGCTTAGATAATATGATATACACAAATGAAAGGTGGATTATAATGACAAAACAAAAGCATATCGGAGGAATTAGCTTTTTCGAAAAATACCTTACATTATGGGTAGCAATATGTATGGTAATAGGAGTACTAATAGGAGTATATCTTCCAGGAGTACCAGAGTTTCTAAGTAAATTTGAATACTATAATGTATCAATACCAGTTGCAATTTTAATATGGTTAATGATTTATCCAATGATGTTAAAGGTTGACTTTAACAGTGTCAAAAAAGTTAGAGAAAACCCTAAAGGACTTATAGTTACATGGGTTACAAACTGGCTAATTAAACCGTTTACAATGTATGGATTAGCAATATTTTTCTTCAACGTAGTATTTAAAAACTATATATCTCCTGATCTCGCAAAGGATTATTTAGCAGGAGCAGTACTTTTAGGAGCAGCACCATGTACAGCCATGGTATTTGTCTGGAGTCATTTAACAAAAGGTAATCCTGCATATACACTAGTTCAAGTTGCTACAAATGACCTTATAATTTTAGTCGGATTTGTACCTATAGTAGCATTTTTACTAGGATTAAGTAATATTTCAATACCTTGGGGCACATTATTCTTATCAGTAGTTTTATTTGTAGTAGTACCATTATCAGCTGGTGTTATTTCAAGAAATATGATTACTAAAAACAGAGGATTAGAGTATTTTGAAAAACAATATATACCTAAGTTTGCTAATGTTACTATAATAGGACTTTTATTGACATTAATAATTTTGTTTTCATTCCAAGGACAGATTATAATAGATAATCCTCAAGATATTATATTGATTGCTGTCCCATTGATTATACAAACATTTGTAATATTCTTTGTTGCTTATTTGTGGGCAAAGGCTTGGAAGCTACCTCATAGTATAGCAGCCCCTGCAGGTATGATTGGAGCATCTAACTTCTTTGAGCTTGCTGTGGCAGTAGCTATATCCTTGTTTGGATTGGATTCAGGTGCGGCTCTAGCAACAGTTGTAGGTGTCCTTACTGAAGTACCAGTAATGCTCACCCTAGTTAGAATTGCTAATAAAACAAGAGGTTGGTTCAGTACTGACGCCAATTAAAGGAGATGTGAAAGATGAAAAAGAAAGTTGCTTTTGTGTGTGTTCATAATTCATGTCGTTCTCAAATGGCAGAAGGATGGGCAAAGAAGTTAGGTAGCGATATTTTAGAGGTATATTCTGCAGGAACAGAAAACTATCATGAAGTGAAACCATTAGCGGTTAAAGTAATGGAGGAAGCAGGTGTGGATATGAGTTCTCATTATCCTAAACTGTTAAGTGACATTCCAGAAGAAGTGGATTATCTTATTACCATGGGATGCAATGTAGTTTGTCCTTATGTTCCATGTAAACATAGTGAGGACTGGGGACTAGAAGATCCATCTGGTGGTCCAATAGAAAATTATAGAATTACGAGAGACTTAATAAAAGAAAAGGTAGAATATTTGATTAAAAGAGTAAAGAATAATGAAATATAGTGTTACTGAAAATAATGGGGTGAGAACTATATCAGTTTACTATTTTTGGGGTAATATTATTTTTTGCTTTTCTGCGTACTTATTTTTGAATAGCTATCTAAGCAAATATTTCGGGAGGTATTATTGTGAAGAGCAAAGATGAATTAAAGAAAATTATCCGTAAAAACTATGCAAATGTAGCGATAAAAGGTTCTACGGGAGGGTGTTGTAGTGGAGGTTGCAGTTGTAATGGTACTCCAATCGACATAAATAAAGCAACTATAAAAATAGGTTATACAGAAGAAGATCTTTCTAGCGTACCAGCAGGATCAAATATGGGATTAGGTTGTGGCAATCCTATTGCTATAGCTTCTCTACAAGAAGGAGAAACAGTTCTTGATCTTGGATGTGGAGGTGGGTTTGATTGCTTTCTTGCCAGAAGACAGGTAGGAGAAACTGGATATGTTATAGGTGTTGATATGACTACCGACATGATAGAGTTAGCAAGGAAAAATGCCAAAGAAGATGGATATACAAACGTAGATTTTAGACTTGGGGAAATTGAATACTTGCCTGTAGCGGATTCATCAGTTGATGTAATAATATCTAATTGCGTAATTAATTTATCTCCTGAAAAAGAAAAGGTATTCAAGGAGGCCTATAGAGTCCTTAAACCTGGTGGAAGACTATCTATTTCAGATGTGGTAGCTACAGCAGAATTGCCAGAGCAAATAAAGCAGGATTTAAGAATGATGACTGGTTGTATTGCAGGAGCTGAATATGTCGAAAACATCAGAGCGATGATGCAAAATGCAGGCTTCAAGGATATTAAACTAATGCCAAAAGATAATGGTAGAGAGATAGTGAAATCTTGGGTACCAGACAGGAATATTGACGATTATGTGACTTCATATATGATAGAAGCAGTAAAGTAATAACCTTAGTTGACAACTTCATTTATATCTTGTAAGTCAAATAAACTCCTTTTTTGCAATTATCAAAGCAGAGGAGTTTATTTTTATGCATCCTCATATCTATATATAAACTATCCACATAGTAATTACAAACATTAGTTGTTCTATTTGTATGATAAAAGTTTAAACAATCCTAGTTGATTCTAATGTGATAGAATCTGATTCTCCTAAATGTTCTTAAGATGTATCTTGCAATATTTGAAGATAATTTTTCTAAGGAATTTTTGATTAATGAAATAATTAAATTTAATTATAGATATCAAAGTATCTTTATATTGATTTGAAACCTTAAGATACTTTTGAACTTTTTAATTCTTGAATATTTTAACCTGACCTAAATCGCTATACCTTAACTAAATCAGTTTTACCCTTTTAATAGAAGAAATTCCAGCTATATCTAAATTTTCAAGTGATTCAATATTATGCTTATTATAAGTATTTTAAAACAATAACACTAATTTAATATGAGATCGCAAGATTATTACTTTGCACAACTATTTTCTAGGTTTCTCTACACTTTTTACTCATTATCTGATAAAGTAATCATTAGGGACTCAAACTAAAGGAAGAGGTGATGTGATGAAAAAATATTTAGAAATGTTTTCAGTTTTTTTCAAGATAGGAGCCTTTACAATAGGTGGAGGCTATGCTATGGTGCCACTTATTGAGGCTGAAGTAGTAGATAAGAAAAAATGGATTGAAAAGGATGAATTCGTAGATACTCTTGCACTAGCTCAATCATCTCCTGGCCCTATAGCTGTAAATACAGCTGTATTTGTAGGCTTTAAGATGGATAGATATAAGGGTGCTTTTTTTACTACATTAGGTGCGGTACTACCATCATTCTTAATTATCTTAGCCATTGCAATGTTTTTTAGAGAAATAAAAGACCTAGAAGCAGTAGAAAGCGCATTTAAAGCCATTAGACCAGCTGTAGTAGCTCTAATAGCCACATCTGTTATTAGTTTGTCTAAAAACTCCAAACTAAAAGGAAAGGCTTTTATTATACCTATAGCTGTTGCAGCATGTGTTACTTTCTTAAAAATAACCCCTATTATATTTATAATACTGGCAGCTGTTGGGGGCAATCTTTACATGGCTAAAAAGGGAGGAAAGAAATAATGATTTATTTAAGACTCTTTATTACATTTTTTAAAATAGGACTTTTTAGCTTTGGTGGAGGATATGCTATGCTTCCTCTTATACAGACAGAGGTGGTAGATGTAAACAAATGGTTAGGAGTTAGTGAGTTCACAGACATAGTTGCTATATCACAGGTTACACCCGGACCTATTGCAGTAAATAGTGCTACATATATAGGATATACAGTTACAAATAGTGTTTTAGGCTCTGTTTGTGCTACATTAGGAGTTGTACTGCCATCAGTAATTATAATGCTCATAATTTGTAATTTCTTTTTTAAGTTTAAGAATAATAAATATGTGGAAAATGCCTTTGTAGGACTTAGACCTGTAGTAGTGGGGCTTGTATTATCTGCTACACTACTTCTTATCAATAAAGAAACCTTTATAGATTTTAAAAGTGTTATACTTTTTGCATTGGCTTTTTTTGCAACATATAAATACAAGATGCATCCAATACTACTTACATTGATAGCAGGAGTTCTAGGATATTTCATATACTAAGGAGGTTTTTTATGCAATTCAAATTTGATCCACTTGCTTACAACTATCCATCTAGGAGAAATGTGGTTTATGGAAAAAAGGGAATGGTAGCTACAGGTAATCCTTTAGCAGCACAGGTTGGGATTGAAATACTGAAAAAAGGTGGAAATGCAATAGATGCAGCTATTGCAACTGCTGCTACACTAACTGTAGTAGAACCTACAGCTAATGGAATAGGAGGAGATGCTTTTGCTCTAGTCTGGGTTGGAAACAAGCTACATGGTTTAAACAGTAGTGGTCCTTCTCCAAAATCCATAAGTGTAAAAGTCTTAAGGGAGTTGGGGTATACTGAGATGCCTAAATACGGATTAATACCAGTTAATGTGCCAGGTGCACCAGCTGCATGGGCAGAGCTGTCAAAGAAATTTGGGAGGTTACCATTCGAGGAGGTTTTAGAGCCAGCAATTAAATATGC
This sequence comes from Proteiniborus sp. DW1, assembly GCF_900095305.1. NCBI lineage: Bacteria > Bacillati > Bacillota > Clostridia > Eubacteriales > Proteiniborus > Proteiniborus sp. DW1. The sequence goes on from NZ_FMDO01000013.1 coordinate 55,544, forward strand.
AGAAGAAGGCTTCACTATTCAGCCACAAGTAGGAGCAGGATGGGCAGCGGCATTTAAAAACTATGCTAAAGAAAGAGAAAAGAAGGAAGAACTTCAGACTTGGTTTGATACCTTTGCACCAAATGACAATTGTCCAAAGATTGGAGACTATATTACATTAAAAGATCATGGAAGAACTTTAAGAGAAATATCCAAGACCATGGCAGAAAGCTTTTATCGTGGAGAGTTAGCAGAAAAGATAGATGCATTTTCTAAAAAATATGGTGGATATATTACCAAAGAGGATTTAGCTGAATATTATCCAGAATGGGTAGAGCCAATAAGCACTGATTACAAAGGTTATGAAGTGTATGAAATCCCTCCTAATGGTCATGGAATAACTGTGCTTATGGCATTAAACATATTGAAAGAAATGGAATTAGGGCCTAGGGATTCCTTTAACAGTACACATTTGCAAATAGAAGCTCTAAAGTTAGCCTTTGTAGATGCTCAAAAATATGTAGCAGACCCAAAGACTATGAAGGTAAAAACAGAGGAATTGCTTTCAAAGGAATATGCTAGAGAAAGAAGAAAGCTAATATCAGATAAAGCTATAATGCCCGAGGCAGGACAGCCTTCAAAAGGAGGAACAGTTTATCTATGTACAGCTGATGAGGAAGGAAACATGGTTTCATACATCCAGAGTAATTATATGGGCTTTGGCTCTGGGTTAGTAGTACCAAATACAGGGATTTCCCTTCATAATAGGGGAGCTAATTTTAACCTAGATGAAAACTCAGATAACTGTATTGCTGGTGGTAAAAGATCCTACCATACAATTATTCCAGGTTTCTTAACTAAAGATGGAAAGCCAGTGGGACCTTTTGGAATTATGGGTGGATTTATGCAACCACAGGCTCATCTTCAAGTTATGATAAATACAATAGATTACAATATGAACCCACAAGAAGCATTAGACAGACCTAGATGGCAGTGGGTTGGAGGAAAAACTATAGAAGTAGAACAGAGTTTTGACAATAGGTTGGCTTTAGAGCTTGCGAGAGCAGGACATGATATTGTAGTTAAGGCTAATAGTGTAGGATTTGGTAGAGGTCAGATAATTTGGAGAAATGATGATGGAGTATTATGCGGAGCTACAGAACCAAGAACAGATGGACAGGTAGCAGTTTGGTAAATTATTAAAATGTCAGGCATGGAATTACCTAAACATTTATCATCATCTATAAAAGAAACAGAAAAAAATGAGGGAAATGTAGCTATTCAAGAGCAAGAAGTTATTGAATAAAATTCTATTTTAAAATTAAAAATACAAATGAGTAAATAAATTAAAAGCAATTATCTTGGATATACTAAATCTGAGGTGATTGCTTTGTTTAATTTCAAGAAAAATATAGCCTTAAGGCTTTTGTTTATTTTAGTGTTAGCTGTAGTTATTTTCATACCATCGTCATGTACCAAAAAGCAAGAAAAACCCAAACTACAAACTGAGGAAGAGAAGATTCCTGAAAAGCTTAAAAATATGCAGGAGAAAAACGAAGATATAATAGAACAAATAGAAAAAATACTTGAAGAAATGAAAAAACCAGAAGAGCCAAAGAAATTAGAACAAAAAGAGCAACAACAGCAAGGCCAAAGCTCTCAACAAGGTAGTGAAGATGGAGGAAATAAAAAAGGTGGTTCAGAAGGAGGAAGTCAACCAAAAACTTCTGAAAAATCTGATGAACAGGAAAAACAAAAAACAAAGGAACAGAAAATAGAAGAAATGTGGACTAAAGTAAAGAAAACTTCTGAGGAGATTCATAATTCTTGGGGAGATTATGAAATACTGGCTATAGAGAATGGCATTAAGAAACAAGAGTTAACAAAATTTGAAGAAACGATAAACAAGCTAACAATATCAATAGATAAAAAGAAGATTGAAGAGTCTCTAGTATATTCAAATGATATTACCTATGATATGGCTCCTTTCTTTGATTTATATAAGGGAAATCATGAAGGGGAACTAATGAGATTAAGATATTTTATTAGACAGGTTCTTTTATATGGAATGCAAGGCGAATGGGATAAAAGCGAAGAGACCATAACTCAGGCAGAGGAATCTATGAATACTGCAAGAGCAAAGATAAAACTAGAAAAAGAAGACCAAAAACTTATGGAAAAGCTAGGACTATCCATAGCAAATATGAAAACATCCATACCAATGAAAAATGTTGAGCTATTAAAAATTAAAAGAGATATTGTTTTGAAGAATGTAGATGAAATAAAGGATAAGTTATAAACTGAGAAAATAATAGAAATATACGCTCACGGGTAGCAGTCTCTTACACAAATTTATTTGCTCGCTACGCTCACATAAATTCTGATACAAAATCCTACAACTTGCAAACTCGCTACACTCAAACAGTACAAGTTGCTTAACGGATTTTGTATCTACATTCGCTAAGAATTATAGTCATATCCTGCAAATGTTCGCTCAATATTTCTATTATTTTTTTATGTTGGAACTAATGCCACCTATTTCCGTCTAATGTATAAAAAGGCACGGGGGTGGCTATTGTGTTTATAAAGAGTAAAAAAAGACTGTTAAGTTCTTTCTTAATTATTCTAATGCTAGCACTAATGATATCCGGCTGTTCTTCACCAAAAAATGTTGCAACAAAGAACAGCATAGCTCCATCTGAGGCACCAGCTGTATCAGTAGACACTATTAGAGGCGAAAGCAAGTCCATGGACTATGCAACAGATACATCTGTAGAGTACACCAGCAATGTAGGATTTGGTTCCAGCGAAAATGGAGAAGCAGATCAAGACAGAGAGTATATAGGTGAGCAATCCCAAACTGGTAGAAAAATAATTAAGTCTGCAAATGTAGAATTAGAAACAAAAGAGTTCGATAAAACAGTAAATATAATCACAGAGAAAACAAACTATCTTGGAGGCTATATTGAAAGCTCTAGTATATCAGGAGGACGACCAGTTAATAAAGATGATTTCAGAAATAGAGTAGCTTCATTTAAGCTTAGAGTTCCTGAAAAGAGCTTTGAACAGCTTCTACTAGACTTTAATGACATAGGAAATGTAATTAATATTAGCAGAGGTGGAGATGACATAACAAGTCAATATTTTGACACTGAAGCAAGACTAAAATCTTTAACTATTCAAGAAGAAAGATTGCTGGAAATATTAAAGAAAGCAGATAAAATTGAGGATATTATACAGTTAGAAAGAGAGCTTTCAGATGTTAGATATCAAATAGAAAGCTATACAGGGACTCTAAGAAAATGGGATAACTTAGTTAATTTTTCAACTATTGATGTAATGGTTTATGAAGTTAGAGAGATACAAGAACCAGAACCTGTTACATTAGGAGATAGAATTGAAAATGGGTTTAAAAAATCCATAAAAGGAATAATTAATCTAGGAAAGGAACTTTTAGTTGCCGTAGCGGTATTGCTTCCTATAATATTTGTTTTATCGATAGTAGGATTAGTAGTTTTTTATATTATAAAAAAAGTCTCTAAAAGAAGAAATAAGAAAATTGATAGAGATGAAGAATAGCACTACATAAATTTGAACTCGTGTGAGGGCTTTCACTAAAAAATGCTATGTTTTTATCAATAATAAGCTATAATGTATATGAAGATACTAACAATATATCAGAGGTGAGTATAATGGATAATGAAGCATTATTAAAATACTATATCTATAATGGAGAATTAGTGCCTACATCAGATGATAAGGGGTTTAAAGAAGCAACTCCCCCATTAATATACGAGGTAATTAGGATTATAGATGGCGTTCCTATATTTTTAGAGGGACATATAGAGAGAATGAGAAAATCGGCTGAGCTCATAGGAAAAACCATAAAAAAAACAGATGAAGAAATTACAAAAGAAATACATAAGCTAATAGATGCTAATAAAGAGCATAACATGAACATAAAGCTTTTATGTACTAATGTAGACAGTCCAAATCAAACTTTCATGATTTATTATAATAAGACTAGCTATCCAGAAAAAGAAGTATACGAAAAGGGGATCCATACTATTCTGTTTGAATCAGAAAGAGAAAATCCTAATGCTAAAATATTAAATTCTGATTTAAGACAGAGAATAAATGATGAAATAAAAGCGAAAAATGCCTATGAAGCTCTTTTGGTAAATAGGAATGGTTTTATTACAGAGGGTAGTCGCTCAAATATGTTCTTTGTAAAGGGCGATAAGGTTTATACAGCACCAGCAGGAGATGTACTCCTAGGCATAACTAGAAATGAAATTATGAATGTATGTAGAGAGCAAAATATTGAAGTAATAGAGAAGGAGGTTCATAGAGATTCTCTAAAGGAGCTAGACGGAGCATTTATGACAGGGACATCAGTTAATGCACTTCCTATATCTACTATAGATAATATTGAACTAGATTCAGTAAATAACAGTATTATTAAAATAATAGCAGATGGATATTTACAAAAGATGCAAGAATATATAAAGTCAAAAAAATAAGAATATCGGAAATAGAAAAAATTTTCACAAAAGGTATTGCAATATGTAAAAAATGGTGGTATTATGAAAAGGTAGCCTAAGTTAGTAGGCTTTACCAATAATGAAAAGGAGGCCGTGAAAAGATGTTAATGAGAACTTTGAACACAACTAATAAAACTGAAAACAAAAATAATAGCGGCCTGTGGATAATAAAATAATTATAAAGTTATATCATTATAATTTTAAATTAGTTTATTAGTCGCAGGCACATAGTCTGCGACTTTATTTAAGTTTTGCATAAGTGACTAGTATAGAATCTAATATTCTGTCTATCTACTTGTGTTTATTCAAACTGTATTATGTTTTTTGCTAATAAACTAAAGCTAGTCGTAGGCTATTTCCTACGACTTTTATTTTGTCGTAGGATACACCTGCGGCTTTTTTGTATTTAATTATTAGCAACAAATCACTATTATGTAATTTTAAAGGAGGTGATGTATATGACTAGCTTTTTGTTAGAGTTATTATTATTTCCTAATCTTAGGAAACATACTGGCTTTGAAGAATATGCCAGACTTGAGCTTAAAAAGCATTACAGATTTTAAAGATTAGGATAGTCTAAGAAAATAAGAGGAGGTTTTTGAAATGATTATATTATTAAAAGGTAGCACAAATAAAAGAAATAATGAGGTATCAGAAAAACTAACGTCTGATTTTATTGATAACACCTGACATTCTTAGTATAAGCAGATGAAGGCTTATTGCCTCATCTGCTATAATCCTAACATTATAAAATTAATTATTTGTTGATACTTGCTGTAAATCAATAAGGGAGGTACAAAATGGGAGACATTAAAATAGTAGAATATGACAAAGCATATGCGAAGTCATTAGCAGACATGTGGAATATGAGTGCTGACAGTTGGGGTAACTCTGGTAGCATATATACTGAAGAAAGTGTAATTGAAGAAAATGAAAACACAGGTAACTTAAACATATATATAGCATTAGATGGAGATGAGGTGGTTGGATATTGTAGTTTTTCAGAATACAGAGAGGATGAAGGAGCCTTATACATTCCTTTATTAAATGTTCGTCCAGATTACCACGGAAAAAAGGTGGGAAAGGCATTAGTACTTCAAGCTGTTAAGAGAACTATAGAGTTAGGATGGCCTAGGCTTGACTTATACACTTGGCCTGGCAATACAAAGGCAGTCCCTTTATATAAAAAATGTGGCTTTTTCTGGGAAAAAAGAGATGACTCCACCCATTTAATGAATTTTATACCTACAGTATTGCAAACAGAAGCCGTACAAGAATTCTTTGAGGCGTTTGACTGGTATCAGGATTGTAAAAGAAATATTGATGTAAAACCAGATGGAAGTGAAGAAGATAATTTTTCAAACTATGAGTACATATGGGAGAAAGATGGAAAGCATCTAAGAATGGCCTTTGACAGGAAGGGAAGAGGTTTACGTTTAATAGAGACTGATGATTATCTAATAAGTGCAGATATCCAAGAGCAAGAACTTGTATTCGGCAAGGAATACAATATTAGCTATAATATTGTAAATAAAACTGGAAATAAATTAGATATAGCTATTAATGGTAAGGATGATAAAAATATAAAGTTTTCCTTTGAAACGGTTTCGTCAGTAGAAGATAAGAAAACTGTAACCGCTAGATTTTTTGTTGATGCAATTGAAGAGGAACAAAATCATTGGAGAACTCATCCTTGTGTAACAGCTGATATAACAATCAATGGGAAAAGTGCTGTATTTAAGGTAGGAATAAATCCTAAGTTTCCAGCAAAGATTTCTTTATCAGCACCTAATACACATAAGTTAAAAAATATGAACTCAGAATTCTATATCGATATTGAAAACAGCTTTAAGGAAGAGGCAGTATTTCAGTTTGTCTTACCTGAATCAGATAATATAATAATTCAAAATAGGAGCTTTAATGTAACTTTAGCTGCACAAGAAAAAGCTTCTATAGCTGTGCCATATATTTTAAATAAACCATTTTCATATGAAGCTACCCTAAGTATTAAGGCAAGTCTTTCAAATAATTTTGTAGAATTTAAAAGAAAGATATCCTTACAATTTAGCGGCTATGATGGTAGATTCGGCGGAGAAACAGACGAGTATTGGTGTGTGTTTAATGGAAATTACTCGTTACAGTTAACTAAATTTAATAATGACTTAATATTAAAGAGAATACCTGAAACCAGACATGAAGTGGTAGTATTTTATCCAAAGATTGGCTTACCATTTTCTCTAGAATTCTCAAAAGAAAGACCTTACACAGTAGAGAACTACTGTGGAGAGGATTATATTGCTTTAAAAGCTTTTTATAAGTCAAGAGACTTTAAACATATTCAGATAGTATCTATATCTAAATTATATGCTAATGGTTTAGTTGAACACAGCTACGAGGTGCATAATACCAGTGATGTAGATGCTGATGCTGAAGTATGGTTAAGTCAGAGCTACTATTATGGGCTTGCAGATGCTGTTATTCCATATGAAGATAAATACATAGAAATAGATGGAGAAGATAGTAGCGGTTTAGAGTTTTGGGATAGCAGTAAAATTACTGAGAACTGGATTTTCTCCAGTGAAAAAAGTGCAACTATCGGTCTATGCTGGCCAGAGAAGGATAAAATAAAATTTAACGGCTGGTATTTGTCAATTGAAAAAAATCTAGGTAAGATTCCTGCACATGCAAATATATGCACAGAACCATGCTATATGGCAATAGATACTTTTAAAGATTGGAAGGAATTAAGAAAATTTGCATTGAAGGATAATTGTCAAGACAGGAGTAGATTGAGTACGACTGATAAGCTTGAACTAAATATTAACAATGGAAATCCATTTGTAGGTAATGGCTTTGATGTGAAGATAAAAGATTATAGAAAATCATATTTTGATGGAAAAATGAAACTAAGCTCGACTAAGGAATCCTTTAAAGAGCTTGAGAAAAAATTCAGCGTTACTGATCAAATTAATGAAACTGTATTTTCTGTTAATGGAGGTAATATCCCTAAGATTGATACACTTTCATTAGACATTGATTTCGATGCAGTATTGCTACAAAAGAAATCTGCAGTATTTAAAATTAATGAAAATGTAATATTTAAGAAGAATAAAAATATGGAGAAGGGAATAGAGACATTATCATTGGATAACGGAGAAATAACAATTAAAACCTCTCCACAGTTTTCAAATACTATACACTCTCTATTATATAAGTCTAAGGAATGGTTAGATACTTCATTTCCTTCATCTAGACCTAAATCATGGTGGAATCCATGGTTTGGTGGGATAGCAACATTGCCAGATGAAATGACTAACAGGTCATTTAATGAAGAAGATAGAGAAGCAGATTTCGTACAGCTAAAAGATAGTGTGGGAAATACTTGGAGTGGAATAGTCATAAAAACAAATATTAAGAAAAATGAAAAACTCAAGGGACTTAAGATAGCGCAATACTATTTAATGCTTCCAGGAGTTCCAGTTTTGTGCCAAACTACTGAAATTGTTCAAGAGACAGGTTATTATTTTAGCTCTATGCCTTTCATGACAGATATGTATTTTAAGCTAGATGATGAGTATAAAAACAACATGGTAACCATAGAGACTCTTTCAGGACAATTAACAACTTATAAGGCTGTAAAGGATTATGAAATGAAAACAAAAGGAACCCTGTTTTTCAGTAGTGTAAATAGAGAAGATAAATTGATGGTATATAATAATGGAGATATTCCTGCAGGCTGTTTTACTAATAGTGAAGTAATAGGAGCTTATATAATTAACAAGATGGATATTAAGAATAATGAGAGAATTTTTTTGCCACCAAGTTTCCTAATATTCACTAAAGAAGTAATGAATCATGATTTGTTTAAGGTTTTAAAAAATATAAAGTTTTAGGAGAATAGTCATATGAAAATAATAGATGCTCATTTACATTTTTCAAAAATTGAAAGCTTTAAAAAGACAGCTAAGGAAATTTCATTTGTAGATTACTCTGCAATAGGTCTAAACAAGGAGTTTGAGAACAATAACATTATAATGGGGATTGGGATGGGAGTAACAGAGGAGCTAAGAGGAGGGTTCCCTGATATTTCCTCTTCTAATCCTATGAACTTAGACTTGGAGGCTAAATTACCAAGTAATTTAGCATATTGTGTTGGCATAAATCCTGTTAAATTGATAGATGAACGAAAGGAGCAAGAGCTTTTTCAAATAGAAGAGGAACTAAAAAGGGATGCCATTGGCATAAAGATATATGCAGGGTATTATCCGTTTTATGTTTACGATGCTGTATATGAACCAATATATGCCCTAGCTGAGAAATATGATGTGCCTGTTGTGATACATAGTGGAGATACCTATTCTGATAGAGGCTTACTTAAATATTCTCATCCCTTGGCTATAGATGAGTTAGCAGTTAAATATAGAAATATAAGATTTGTAATAGCACACTTAGGTGACCCATGGGTCATGGAAACAGCAGAATTAATCTCTAAAAACTCAAATGTATTTACTGACATTTCAGGATTGATTGTTGGAGATGAGAAAGAAGTTGAGAGATGGAAAAATGAAAAGCTTTTTGTAGAGCATATTAAAAGAGCACTTATATATGCAGATAATTATTATAAGATACTATTTGGTTCAGACTGGCCACTAGTTCAAATAGGTCCATATATTGAGTTTATAAAGGAACTTATTCCTGTAGAATTTCACGAACATGTATTTTATAGAAATGCACTACATGTATTTAGTAAGCTAGATAAGTGAAAAAATATTGCAGTTGATAAGAATTAAATACATTTTGATTATTAGTAATCAAGTTTTTGAACTTTGCAACGATCTATTAGAGAAAATTTAAAAGGAGTGAAGCATTATGAGAACAAACTTTATAAAATGCGATTTTTCTGAATTAGATGAGTTTATTAGTGAGTATAAAGCTCTATTATTATCACCGATGGATTCTTTTTTAGAGGACCACATTAGTGAAAGTGAACATTTTTTAATTACTATAGACAACAATAGGGCTGGCTATTTTTCAGTACATAAAAAGGAATTATTAACACAATTTTATCTAAGTAAAGAATATAGATATTTAGGACAAGAGATTTTTTATAAAGTAAAGAAGGTGCAGTATATAAATCAGGCCTTTGTTTCTACAGGTGATGAATTTTTCCTTTCACATGCATTAGATGAGTATAGGAGTATTGAGAAACAAGCTTACTTTTTTAGAGATTCAATGAAGCAAATTAAAGAGGATAAGATAGATAAAAGTCTTAGTATTAGGGTTGCGGAGCATTGTGATATTGAAGAAATTCAAAAAAATAGTGGAAAATTCTTTGATAATCTGAATGAAAGTATATTAAATGAAGAAATCTATATTGTTAGCAAAGATAATAATATAGTAGGCTTTGGAATTATGGAAAGAGGTACTATAATGAAAGAGTATACCAGTATTGGAATGTATACCTTAGAAGCATTTAGGCAAAAGGGAATAGGAAGAAACATCTTATTGATGTTAAAAGAGATAGCATACAAGAAAAATCTAAAGCCAATAGCAGGTTGTTGGTATTATAATCATAACTCGAAAAAAACACTTGAGAGTGCAGGAATGCACTCAGATACAAGATTGCTGAAAATTCACTACTGATGAGTATATCACATATTTTTTGATTAATTGTAATCAAAGTGATAAACTAGTAATATATGTTATTTAATAACAATATTTTGAGGGGGTGCAACAATGCAGGTTAGTATGTCAAGGTATTTGCAAGAAAAGAAATGGCTATTAAAGGAGATAGTTTCTGAATTATCTAAGTCTTTTGGTTATGTATCAGTATTAGGAACAGATATATGTGGCAAGACATATTCTGTCTATAAGACAGGAGCTGGTATTAGCGATTCTGAATGGACTGAAAGAGGTTTTGTAGTTAGAGTTCATAATGGATACAACTATTCTGAGTATTCCTTTAATGAGCTTTCAGAAGAAAAATTAGATTTTTTAATTAAGACTGTAAAAGATAAGGTTCATGAAGATATCAAAAATTTAAAGGATAAATCAATTAATATGAGCACTTATCCAGTAATTGAAGAGGAAAAAATTACAGATAGTCTTTTTAAAGAGGTACAAATACTACCAGAAGCAGTAAGCGCAGAAGAAAAGATTAAAAAGATGACTAGAATTAAAGATGAAGCCTTTACATATTCAAGTTTACTAGTGGACTTCAGAATAAACTATGGAGAATGTCATGTATCGAAAGTATTTATTTCCAAAGACAAAGATTTAGAACAATCCTACATATGGAGTCAAGGAAGTCTTTCGGCAGTAGTTAGAAAAGATAATAATACAAAATTCTACTATGATAGTGTAGCAGGCCTAAAAGGTGTTGAGATACTTGATGAGATCCAGCATAAATCAAAGGAAGTAGTAGAGTGTGCCGAAAAACTTTTAGATGCTAAAAAGATGACACCAGGAGAATATGATGTTATTTGTTCACCAGAAATAGCAGGCTTAATAGCTCACGAAGCATTTGGACATGGTGTAGAGATGGATATGTTTGTTAAAAACAGAGCAAAAGCTGTTGAATTTATCAATAAAGAAGTAGCCTCACACTTAGTTACTATGCATGATGGAGCAGCAGCTACTGAAAATGTCTCTTCTTACTTTTTTGATGATGAAGGCGTTTTAGGAACAGATACTATAATAATAGATAAAGGGATATTGAAAACTGGAATATCAGATTTACTTTCAGCTATTAGATTAGGAACAAAACCAACTGGAAATGGTAAAAGGGAATCCTTTGAAAGAAAAGCTTACGCTAGAATGACTAACACTTTCTTTGAAGGGGGCAAGGATAAACTGGAAGATATGATTGCATCTATAAAGGAAGGATATCTTCTAGATTGTATGTTAAGTGGTATGGAGGATCCAAAGAACTGGGGTATTCAATGTATGATACTTTTAGCAAAGGAAATTAAGGATGGAAAGCTAACAGGAAATATCATGTCTCCAGTTATTATGACTGGATATGTGCCGGATGTTTTAAAATCCATCTCTATGGTTTCTGAGGAAGTTGAGATATTTGGTTCAGGAGCTTGTGGAAAGGGCTACAAAGAATATGTAAAAACAGCTGATGGAGGCCCATATATTAGAGCAAGAGTGAGGTTGGGATAATGATAGAGAAAATAAAAGAAATATTATCAAATATAAAAGGCATAGATGGATGGAAACTCAATGAAAAAAGAGTAGAATCAAAGGAGTTATTTTTCATAAAAAAAGAACTTGATATGAACAGAGCTAAAGATGTACACCATATTAAGCTTACTGTTTATAAGGATTTTGGTGAAGATGGCAAAAAATACAGAGGTTCATCTACAACCTTATTGCATCCTACTATGAATGATGAAGAAATCACAAATGCAATAGCTAATGCACTATATGCAGCTAGTTTTGTAAAAAATCAATACTATCCATTAGTAGATCCTAAGGTGGAAATTCAGCCTACAATGGAAAATAAGTTTTCAAGAGAACCTTTGTCAAACTGGATGCCAAGACTAACAGAAGAAATATTTAAGGCTGACAAATATGATAAGGGATGGATAAACTCAGCAGAGCTTTTTTTAGACAAGATAAAACATCGAATATTAAATTCTGAGGGAGTAGATGTGTCATACGAAACCTATAGAGGAGAACTTGAATTTATTACAAATTGGAAAGAGTATGAAGAAGTAGAACTCTACAAAGATATACTTTTTGCAGATTATGATGAGAAACTAATAAGTGAATCAATAGATGAAATGCTTAAAATAAGTAGAGACAAGGCTATAGCAAAACCAACACCTGTGCTGAAAGACATTCCAGTAATATTATCTGGAGAACCAGTTAAAGAACTTTTTAACTATTATTATGCTCAGGCATCAGCTCGTTTAGTTTATGAGCAAACATCAACTGCTAAGCTAGACCGAAGTATACAAGGTGACGAGGTAAAAGGAGATAAAGTTAATATTTCTTTAGAACCTTATCTAGAGAATTCTACTGCTTCAGCACCTTATGATGAAGATGGTCTAAGACTTTCAAAAGTTTTACTTTATGAAAATGGTGTCTTAAAAAGATATTGGGGAGATACAAGATTTTCACATTATTTAGGCATTAAGCCAACAGGAAATATTAGAAATATTGTAGTAGAAGGTGGAAGTAAGACTCTAGAAGAAATTAAAGACGGACCTTATTTAGAGCTTAAAGTATTTTCAGATTTTCAAATGGATACACTGACAGGTGACTTTGCAGGAGAAATCAGACTAGGCTGGTATAATGATGGAGAGAAAACAGTACCAGTGACAGGAGGCTCTATTTCAGGAAATATCAGTGATGTCCATAAAGAGATGTACTTATCAAAAGAAACTCAGAAAATAAATAACTTTAGTGGACCAAAATCAATTAAGCTATTTAATGTAAGTATAGCAGGAGTGGAATGAGCAGATATCTAAAATCTTCGATTTTGTAAGACTTCTTAAATAGACTTAACCAAAAACACCGTTAGATTGATTAAATCCAACGGTGTTTGATTATCTATTTTACTGTATCTGCAAGCTCAATAAATCTTTCAATATCCTGTTCAACAAGCTTCAAAGAGCTTCTCCAGAAATCTATGGAGCGAACATCTATGCCTACCATCTTAGTTACATCTGCAATATTATTTCTTCCAGTGGCCACTAGAAGCTTATTATATTCAGGAACAAAATCATTGCCACGCTTTAGATATTCTGCGTAAATTCCTTTAGCAAATAGTAAACCAAATGCATATGGGAAGTTATAGAAATTTCTTCCTGCAGAATAATAATGGGACTTGTTAATCCACATATAAGGATGTAGATAATTATGGTCTAGTCCGTCTCCATAAGCTTCTTTTTGGGCGTTTATCATTAATTCTTTTAATTCCTTCACGGATAGTGCACTATCTTTTCTCCTTTCGAAAAGATTGGTTTCAAAAATATAACGACTTAGTATATCTACTATAACTTGCCCAGCATCTGAAATAGATGATTCTAATATTCCAAAGGCTTCTTTCTGAGAAGCTTCTTTTAATGCTGCATTAACTACTATGGTTTCACAAAAAATAGAAGCTGTTTCAGCTAATGGCATAGGATAGCTGCAATTTAAAATTGGCTCATTTTTTAAGCAGTGACCATGATATCCATGACCTAGCTCATGAGCTAGTGTAGTCATATTGCTAAAGCTTCCGTTGAAGTTTGCCATTATACGGCTTTCCTGAATTGGACGAAGATTAGAACAGAATGCTCCTCCGCGTTTTCCTTCTCTAGGTTCTGCATCAATCCAATTGTTTTCAAAAGCATTATCAGCAAAGTTTGCAAGTTCATCACTAAAGCTTCTGAAATTCTTTACAATATAATCTCTGGCTTCATCATAAGTAAATGTAATATTTACTTCTCCCATTGGAGCAAACATATCATAAAAAGGAAGTCCATTTGAATGACCTAGAAGTTCAGCTTTCTTTCTAAAATATTTGCGAAATGCTGGCAAACTTTCCTTCATAGCAGCAAGCATAGCATCAAGAGTTTCTTTATCCATTCTAGATTTTAATAATGTTTCTTCTAATGGAGAAGAATAACCTCTAAGACCTGATGTTGTGATTACTTCGCCTTTTATTCCATTTAAGCAAGCAGCAGAAGATTCTTCAATTTTTTTATATGACTCAAGCTCAGCATAATAAGCTGTTTTCCTCACTTCAGGGTCCTTTTCATAAGCTAAGTTTCTTACTGCTGGTAATGGTAGCTGCTTTTTTTCTCCATTTAGTTCAATATCTACTAATAGTGTAGATGTTATCATGTTTTGAAGCTTAGACCAAGCTGTAGAGCCTGTGTTTCTCATTTTAGAAATAATAATCTCTTCTTTTTCACTAAGTAGATACTTAGCATCATTTGCAGCTTCTCTTATTATAAATTCATGCTCTTTTAATAAATCTGATGCGTTAAATAATTCATTAAGATTTTCAATGCTTCCAATCCATTTTTGATAGCTAACAAAAGCTTTTGTTAATTCTGAATATTTAATGCTTAACCTATCTGACACCTTAAGTGCTTCTTCATTTTTTGCATCTACACTAGCTGTCAGGTGTGCAAATGAAGATAATTTAGAAAACAAAGTTACAAATTCAGACATGCGTCTTATGTACTCTTCTGCTTTTTCTACTGCATTCTCTTTAGAATTAAAGCTTAGCTCTGTCCATTCTTTAAATTCATCAATTTTTTTACAGAGCTTATCCATGTCAGCTTTAAACTCCTGTGATTCAAAAGATGGATAAAGCTCTTTTAAACTCCACCTCATATCCATATCACCTCAAATTATTTATTTTTGTATATTTTATATACATACTAATAATACAATTAAAATATAATATAATCAATAAAAATATTTAGACTCACGAAATACAGTTTATATGAAACTGCCATTTTTTATTGTGAAAACCTTACATATTAGTATAGTAAGTTTTTTGATAATATATCTATATGACAATATAACTTGGAGGGAATTTTAATGTTGAGAAATTTACTATTAAAAGGATATGGGAATGAACAAAGATACAACTGTTCAGAAAAAATATTATATGGAGCTAATGAAGTCTATAATCTAGGCTTAGGAAAGGAAACTATGAAGCTAGCTGCTGGATTTGGCGGAGGTATGGGCATAGAAAATACATGCGGAGCTCTAGCAGCATCAGTTATGGTATTAAGTAAGCTTTTTGTAGAAAACATAGCTAGTGAAAGTGATATAAAAGAAATAACTAGTGAGTTTTTAAATAGATATAAAAATGAAATGAAAAGTGTTGAATGTGCTTCACTGAAGAAGGACTACAAAAATGAGGAAAAGGGTTGCCATGATGTAATTATCAAAGCTGCAGAGATATTGGATGATATAGTAACTGAGAGAATGCAGGGATAAAACAGATTCTATAAATGTTTGCTTAATGTTTCTGTTTTATCAACGATATAATGTAGAAGAGACTAGTTCACTCTAGTCTCTTTCACTTCCTATACGAATCACTTCTTCCATCTTGCTCATTATGTATTCATATCCTCCGGGACTGTGGGGAATAATACATTTTGAACAGTCCTTTATATCACAATTATAAACAAAGTTTCCACCACATTTATCTTTTAGCATATAAAGTGGGCAATAGCAAAATAAGCAGTTAAATTTTTCAGTATCTTTAACCTGATGGCAAGGGAAGTATTCGCATTTTGAATTTTGTACAAACTTATAATTATGACCCATTTCAAACTCTCCTTAATAAATACTTTATTAAACTATTTATATTATATAATATAATAATACATATTGCATTAAGATAAATACACTGAAATATATTTTCAAGCTCATACAGTATTTAAATGCATTTCTAAAAAGTTTCTGTACAGAGGTGATTAAAATAAAAGCAATTTTCTTAGACAGGGATGGTGTCATCAACGATAATAAAAAGCATGTTAATAAGCCTGAGGATTTAATAATATATGAAGCTGCTAAAAATGGGATAAAGCTACTTTATAATGAAGGTTATATGATTTTTGTTGTGACTAATCAGGGTGGTATTGAACTAGGACATTTAACTCATGAAAGGCTTGATAGGATACATGAAAAATTAGTTGCTGAACTTGAGCCTTTTTGCAAAATAACAGAGATAATGTACTGTCCTGACTTTAGTAGAGAGTCTGACTGTAGGAAGCCAAAGCCTGGTATGATATTAGAATTAGCAGAGAAGTATGACATTGATTTAAATAATAGCTGGATGATAGGAGATATGGAAACAGATATTGAAGCAGGGAATAGTGCAGGCTGTAAAACAGCTAAAATAGGACAAAAAAGTGAAAATGCAGATATAAATGGAAAGGATTTAGAAGAAGTAGCTTATAAAATAGTTAGCTATAAAGCCTAACATTTTACAAACAGGTAATATTTGCCTATTATATAAGCATATAAAAGCAAAAATACATATAAAAACAAATACGAATTGATAGACTAGATAAGTGATAAGAGGTCTATTAATTTTTTTTTAACGAACAAAAAATCCTCTTTATTCAAAGAAATAAAATATACCATATCTAAATGCCAATCAATCATAATAAGATACATTAGGAATTTTATTAATTACTATGTTCCAGTATCAAAGAAAATAACAGAGAAATCTTTTCAATTTTTTTGACTGGAACGATAATTTCATATATTAATACCGTTGAAATGAATATAAGATATTTAGATGCTAACATTACTGAAAGCTATAAAATGCAGATAAAATTATTTACTAATAAACCTTCCCTTGTTTTTTGATATCAGGAAGGGTGAAGGTTTTTTAATAATAAATAAAATTTTGCATATAATATATTGTTTAAGATGGATAAATATAAAATCAAAAAGAGGTGAGAAGAATGAAACTAGCAATAGTAACTAGTACCATAGCGCCTTTAATGCTAGAACCTAAATTTAATACAGAAAAAATAGATGAAGCTTTATGTGGTATGACTTTAGAAATTTTAGAAGAACTTTCTAATGGATGGTATTATTGTATTACTGGCTATAGATATAAAGGATATGTTCATGATAGTTGTATATCCATTGATACTGAAAAAACATGTAAATGGAAAGAAGAAGCAAAAAATATTATTAATCATAGATATGTAGATGTCTTAGCAAAGCCTAAATATCAGTCCCATATTATTCATAATCTAGTAAAAGGCTCTAGAATTAAGCTTACTGATGAGACCTCTGATGTATGGTCTAAGATAATCCTACCTGATGGTAGGAAAGGTTGGATAAAATCAGTGTATATAAGTCAATATTTAAATTCTTTTAAAAACATACCAGAGGAAGAGTTAAGAAATAATTTAGTCAATACTGCCTTAGACTATATGGGAACTCAATACAGATGGGGAGGGAAATCACATCTTGGAATAGACTGCTCAGGCTTATGCTCTATAGCATATTTAATAAATGGAGCTACTATTTATAGAGATGCTCAAATAAAAGAAGGATATGATATGAGAGAAATATCTAGAGAAGAACTAAATAAAGGGGACTTGATATTCTTTCCAGGTCATGTTGCTATGTATATAGGTGGTGATAAATATATTCACTCCTCATCAAAAAATAGCGGAGTACGAATTAACAGCTTAAATCCAAAGCATATTGATTATTGGGGAGAACTTGCAAAGACAATAATTAAGTATGGGAGCATATTTAAAAAACAATTAAGAATCAATGATTGAGAATTTTTTATCAGAGGAATGACAGAGGGTTATTCTTTTTTGTTCTAACCTGATTGTCTGAATGTTCTTATAAGAAGATCGAGTTAGATCAAACTGATTAAGTCAAACCTAATTTGTAGGTTTATGATAGGAGTGTCAGCTAGGATTAAATTAGTGAAGAGTAGTCAATAAAAGACAATTGTGTTGAAAGAGACTGCGAAATTTATTTATCGAAATTTTCTAACATTTTATTAACAAATAATAGAAAATAATTGAAAATTCTAATACTTTAGTATATTATTTATGCTAAGACATTTTTATATAAGGACCTTGATAAAATTGCTTGTATTAAAGAAAGGAGTGTACTAATGAGCAGAAAGGCACCTAAGAGGAGAAAAAAGACAGTTAGAAGAAATATCATTATTACAGTGTCAATAGTCCTAGCATTAATTATATTAGAAAGAAGCTATAATAGCATGGCTAAGTTCCAAACAATTGCAGAAGAAACTTCTTACTATGGAATAATAGATGCAAAATTTACATATTTCGAAAAGAAAAAGGATTTTGATTACATATGTAGTGTACTAGAAGAATACTATCCTTTCTTTAAAGTAAATGAAAGACTAAACGATGTAGACTGGCTAAAAAATAAAAGTAAGTATAAAAGAATAATTAGAAATACAGAAAATGATACGGAATTTATAGCGGCTATGAACAATATTTTAAATGATTTGAATGATAAAAATACGTTTATTTTAACAGGTGATTTATATAAGCGTTTTTATAAACACTATTATCCTAAAAGACGTGATATTTTTCATTATGATAGAGTAGTTGCAAGATACAACTTTGACGGGACCTTTGAATTAGATCCAAATAATGACTTTATATTTCATAATGGGCCTGTTTTAGATACCAAGGTACTAATTAAAGATGAACTGGCATATATGAGAATCAAGGCTATGTCTTATTACCATGTTGAAGAAGACTATCCTAAGATAAAGAGCTTTTTAAAGGAAGTAGAAGACTACGATAAGCTCATTATAGACATAAGAGGAAATGAAGGTGGCTTTGATGAGTATTGGGAAAAAGTAGTAGGGTTACTAATAGATAATGTGCACAGTGCTGAGTATTATTCTTTCTTTAAGCAAAAACCAAAATCAATACTTGATTCTTTTGTAATTTCTAATGACAAAACAATAAAATATTTGGCTGGAGAGGTACTTGATCAATTTCCACCAGAAATAAAGGAAGACTTTAACTTTTATAAAAGGAACCTAGTTAGTATAGAACCAGAGGGAGATGTGAGTTTTAAAGGTAAAGTATACTTATTAGTAGATAGTGAAGTCTTTTCAGCTGCTGAAAAATTTGCAGCCTTTGCAAAAGATACAGGATTGGCCAAATTAGTTGGAGAGACCACAGGTGGAGGAATGACTTTTGATGAGATTCCTATGGCATATACGCCATATGGAGGATACATAATATGCTACAGTAGAGAGCTTGTTATGAATTCTGATGGTACAATAAATATGGAAACAAAGACTATACCACATATTGTAGTGGATGATACTGATCCGAATGATGATTTTAGGCAGGACAAGTGTATTCAAGCTGTAATTCAAGATAAGATTTAAGACAAGGGGATGACACTTGTCTTGTTTTCTATTTCAAGTATGATAGTACTCGTAGAGAACATTAAAACCTGATACTCAGATACAAAAGCAAATGCATCTGTAGTTTTAAAAGACTTATTGATTTATACATTATACGGAAATAGAACTGTTTTATCTTCTAGTATTATAAAAATACTTATAAAGATATAGGCATTGCAAGTATAAGAAAGTATCAAAAGTAGTTTATAGCTATTATTTTATAAAAACTAATCATTAATATGAAATAACAATAAAGACATGACTTTTAAGTCACGTCTTTATTGTTATTTCATATTAGCCTACTATCTCATTATAAGCCATTTCAAGCATTTTCTTTAAGTTTTCTTTGTTAGTTGTATAATAATAACGGTTGCTTATACTAGGTTCAAAGTTTAGAATACCTAGCTCAAGGAGTAGATTTAGATGGTAAGATAAAGTAGCAGTAGTCAAGTTAAAATAATCAGCTAACTCCTTATTATACCAAGGACGCTCACTAGTGACTTTTATAATTTCTAACCTTTTTTCATCGGAAAGAGCTTTAAACAAGGTTTTACATTTTTCTTGAGTTAATCTATTATTGAACCTAGGTTCTATATAATGACCAAATTCCATAATAAAAGTATCATCTATATAATAATGAACAAATCCTAAGTCTATGAAAAAGCTAACGAACAGCCTCAATTTTTTTTCTTCAGCTACTATTTTAGAATAATCGCCTAAACCAATAGTATTTAAAAAGTACGTAGGATCTTTTTGAAACAAGTTATTATGTTTCATGCATCTTTTTTCCATAAATTCACATACTTTTTTTTCGAAAGGTAGATAATATAGTTCATAAAATATCTTGAATACTTCTAGTATTTCATTTTTAAATTCTTCAGAATGATTCTTTATTTGTATAAAAAGTGAGGCTAATTCTGCACTATATAGATTTGTTAGGACGCTTTTTATTTCTTCATTATCACTTTCGAGAGGAATGTCTAGATTATATCTTTGAAAAATCTCATGAATTATATCCATACCATTTACTTCTTTCAAAACTTCTATCAATTCTTGAGGTTCATTTAGCTTTTCAATTATAACTAATTCAAAGCAAAAGTCTAAAACTCCTGGAAACTTAGAAACTATGAATAATATATTATTCATGAAAAAGGGAGAAACATTATCATCAACATAATTTAACCATTCTTTCACATCTTTACTTGGTGAAAAATCTAAAAGTCCCTTTGCAGAATCCCCCTGAAAATCTTTACTGTTCCAATTAACTTGTTGCATTTTGTGAATTCCATACTTATACACTGAAGCAATAAGCTCCAAGGCCCTATTATATTCTATTTTATATTCCAAACTATTCCCCCCCGTGGTTTATTTACTGTATTACCATAATATAATATTGGAGATAATAAATCAATATAATGTTAGAAATTATTCTAACGTTATAAGATAAATATTGAACATATATAAAATTTGATATATAATAATTTGTGAAAACGTTAACCTAATTATACTATAGCTATATTATAAGGCTGAAGGGGGATTAGAATGAATAGCAAAGGGACTGCAAGGATTAGTGTTTTTGTTTTGGTAATGCTACTATCATTAAGCACATTAGTAGCATGTTCTAATGAAGAATACATAACAACAGCAAATGAAGCATCCTATTATGGAATAGTAGAAACTAATCTTAGTACAGAAGAAAAATTAGAAGATTTTCAATACATGTATAATCTTTTAAAAGAAAATTATACTTTTTTTAAAGTAAATGAAAGATTATATGGCATTGATTGGTTAGGAAATCACAAAAAGTATGAAAAAATAATTAAGAACACAAAAAATGATGCAGAATTTTTTGTAGCTATAAATAATATTTTAAGCGATTTAAACAACGACCACACACATGTTTTTTCAGGTGAAGTATATAAGCGTTATTATAAACATTTTTATCCTTTTGAACACGAGGTTCTTAATTATGAAAAGTCCAAAGAAAGATATGGATTTAATGGTAACGTGGAAACAATAGAGTTAAATCCTAATTCAAACTTCTTAATAAGCGATGAACCAGTACTAGAAACTAAAGTATTAATTGAGGACGAACTAGCATATATGAGGATTAAGTCTATGTCTAATTACCATATCACAGAAGATTACCCCAGAATTCAAAAGTTCCTAGAAGAAGTAGAAGATTATGAGAAGCTTATTATAGACATTAGAGGCAATAGCGGGGGTTTTGATGACTATTGGAAAAATATTGTAGGATTTTTAATAGATGAAACATATAAGGTGGAGTATTATTCCTTCTTTAGAGGAGACTACAGAGACAAATATGAAATGTACAAGGTAGCTACAGGAAAGCCAATAGAAAAGCTAGATGAAAGCATATTGGAGAAGTTTCCGGAAGAAGTAAAGACAGACTTTGACTATTATGATAAAAACTTTGTTATAGTACAACCTTGGAATTTAGTTGATTTTAAGGGGAAGGTTTACTTACTAGTAGACAAATATGTTTTCTCATCTTCCGAAAAATTTGCATCCTTTGCTAAGGATACAGGCTTTGCTACACTAGTTGGAGAAACAACTGGAGGAGATAGGGTGTTTCCAGAAATCCCTTTTGCCTACTTACCAAATAGTGGATTAGTATTCAGATTTAGTAGTGAGCTAGGGATAAATGCTGATGGCACTATAAATATGGAAACTAAAACCGTGCCTCATATTATAGTAGATGATCCTACACCTAATGATGATTTTAAACAAGATAAATGTATCCAAGCAGTTATAAATAATAAGTAAATGAGTTGGTGTGTAGGAAATGGTTTTATTAAAGGAAATAGCAACGGAATGCTTAAACCTCGAGATATGGCTACACGTGCTGAAGTAGCTACTGTTTTGAAGCTTTTTATAGAAGCTATTTCTAATTAACTAACTTTGTTCTAAATAGGTTTATATATAGCAAAAAGTTGTGAATTGAGCAATTAAGAAATGAGGTGCACTATTTAAAGTGGGTCTTAGTTTTGAAAAATTATATTTCATAGATGAACTTAGAGCAGGTAAGTGAAATTGGGAGATTAAATTTTGTTAAAAAAGTTAGTCATTAATTTAACAAAAATGACATTAGAAAAGTGTTGACTAATGTTAGAAAATATTCTATACTAAACCCAAGAAACATAGAAAAATTTTATATCTATACCAGACATGGTAAAAACTAAAATTTTGGAGTTAAGAGAAATTCTCAACAACTCCAAAAAATTAAAATGGAGGGACAGTACATGAAAATGAAAAAGTATTTATCTCTAGCAATTGTATTAGTGTTACTCCTAACAACTCTTGTAGGTTGTGGGGAAAACGGTTCCGATGCTGACGTTTCAAAACAAGGAACTGAAGGCGGACAAGCTACTACACAAGAACAATCAAATAATCAAGAAATTGACAGTGAACAATATTTAAATGTAGTTCTAGGTGCTGAGCCAAGTACACTAGATCCATCTAAAGGCTCAGATATGTATTCAAATGGAATACTTAACAACGTGTTAGAACCACTTACAAGACTAGAGGAAAAAGAAGAAAATGGAAATATTGTCAACTTTGTTGCACCTGCTGGTGCAGAGTCTTGGGAACCTAATGAAGATGGGACAGTTTGGACATTTAAAATAAGAGACAATATGTGGTCAGACGGAGTACCTGTAAGAGCACAAGACTATGAATATGGTATAAAAAGATCAGTAGCTCAAGAAACAGCATCTCCATATGCATTCTTATTAGAGCCTATTAAAAATGCAAGCAAGGTTAACAGTGGGGAGCTTCCAGTAGATGAGCTTGGAGTTAAAGCTATAGACGAAAAAACTCTTGAAATAACTCTTGAATCTACAACTCCATATTTCTTGTCGCTAACTTATCAAAGAGTTACTCTACCACAAAGACAAGATATAGTTGAAAAGTTTGGTGACAAATATGGTTCAGAGCTTGATACATTGGTTTATAATGGACCATTTACACTAACAAAATGGGTGCATAATAGCGAACTAGTTCTTACTAAGAACGAAAATTATTGGGATAACGAAACAGTTAAATTACAAAATATTAATCTTAAGATAATTCAAGACGAAAATGCTAGATATAACTCTTTAGCTAATGGTTCTATTGATAGTACAGAGGCTAATAGACCAGAGTGGAGAGAAAAATTCATGGCAGATGAAAACTTACGACATCTTGAGATAATTAACCCTACTACTTTCTTTGTATTCTTCAATACTCAAGATGAAGTGTTTGGTAATGCTAACATAAGGAGAGCTTTCTCAGCTGCTATCAGTAGAGAAGAGATAGCTAATGTTATATTCAATGGAGTAAACGTACCAGCTCAAGGTTGGGTTCCACCAAGTATGTCAATTGGTGACCAAGAATATCGTTCTATTGTTGAAGAACCAATTCAAACATTAATTAATGAAAATCCAGATCCTAAGGCATTATTAGTTAAAGGATTAGAGGAACTAGGTTTAGATACAAATCCAGCAAATCTTACTATAAAAATTAGTTTAGGTGGAACAGATCAATGGTTTAGAACTTATGGTGAGTATTTACAACAAATGTATAATAAAAACCTAGGAATTAATGTAGAAATAGAAACACTCGACTGGCCAGTGTTTAGTGCTGCAGCTGAAAAAGGTGATTTCCAAGTAGGTTATATGGCGTGGGGAGCAGACTTTAATGATCCTATATCAATGCTAAGCCTATTAAAATCAGATGCTGGTGCTATAGCAACTGGTTGGGCAAATGAAAGATATGATGAACTTATTAACTTAGCAGCTAAAGAAATGGATCAAGAAAAACGTTTAGAATACTTCAAAGAAGCTGAAAAAATACTATTATATGATGAAGCGGCATTAGCACCAGTAGTTTATCCTAGATCAAATGTATTTAGATACAAATATGTTCATAATTTAGGAGTCACACCATTTGGTACTCAAGGATATAAATACGCATATACTCAAGGTAGATAGGAAAGGTACTTTGATAGCAGTTTATGGGCATGCCATAAACTGCTATTTTGTCAAATATGGTAAGGAGGAAGATTATGGGCAGGTACATTATAAAGAGAGTTGGATATATGTTACTTACTTTATGGATTATAACAACGCTGACGTTTTTCTTGATGCATAGCATACCTGGAGATCCATTATCACATATGGCAAAAAATTTACCAGATCAAATTAAAGCCAATTATTATAAAAAATATGGACTAGATCAGCCTGTTCATGTACAGTATGGTAAGTTTATGAAAAATGTACTTACAGAGGGCAATCTAGGAGAATCATTAAGATATCCTGGTAGATCAGTTACTGAGACTATACTAAAAAATGCTAAAGTATCAGGAAGATTAGGACTTCAGGCAATAGCTATTGGAGTAACTATAGGTATTACTCTTGGAATAATAGCAGCATTAAATAGAAATAAATGGCCAGATTATTTAGTTATGTTTATTGCAATTTTAGGAGTTACTGTTCCAGTATTTATTATTGCAGCACTACTTCAGTATGTATTCACGGTGAAATTTGAACTCTTACCTACAACTGGTTGGGGTAAGTTTAAGCATACAATACTTCCTACAGCAGCTATGTGCCTAGGCTCTATAGCCACATATGGAAGATATATGCGTTCAAATGTGCTAGAAGTTATAAATCAAGATTATATACTTACAGCACAAGCTAAGGGAGTTACACCATTTAATGTTGTAAGAAAACACGTACTTAGAAATGCTATACTTCCTTGCATTACTATTCTTGGACCACAAATTGCTGGTATTTTTACAGGTTCTTTTGTCATTGAAAGAATATTTGGTATTCCTGGCTTAGGATTTTATTATATAAATTCCATCAATGATAGGGACTTTACTATGATTATTGGTACTACAGTTTTCTATGCAGCGCTATTCGTAGTTTCCCAACTAGTGGTAGATTTACTTTACGGTGTTGTAGATCCTAGGATTAGAGTTTCAAAAAACAGCAGATAGGAGGTTAAGAATATGGAAAGTGTTTCTGCAAATAAATTTAGAAAAGTTGGTATAGATACTTCTAAGTCTGAGACAATTGCCCGACCAAGTATGAGCTATTGGCAGGATGCTTGGAGAAGATTAAAGACAAATAAGGTTGCTATGCTAGCTATTATAATACTTATGCTTATAGTGATTATGACAATAATAGGCCCACATATAAATGGATTCAAATATGAGGAGATCAACAAAGACGCAAATGGTGTAGTTAAGATGAACTTAAAGCCAAATTCTGAGCACTGGTTCGGAACAGATATTTTAGGTAGAGATTTGTTTTCTAGAGTATGGCAAGGAGGACGAGTATCTATAATTATCGGAATTACTGGTGCTTTAATAGCTACTGTAGTAGGTAGTATATACGGCGCCATAGCAGCCTACTTTGGTGGAAGAGTTGATACAATTATGATGAGAGTCGTTGAAGTTCTAATTTCTATACCTTATCTAATAGTTGTTATTTTAATTTCCATAATTACAGATAGCAAAAGTCTAGGTACTATGCTTCTTTCTCTAACTCTAACTGGTTGGTGTGGTATGGCAAGACTAGTTAGGGGACAGATGCTACAGATAAAACAACAAGAATATATTATGGCAGCAGAAGCCTTAGGTGTTAGGCCATGGAAGATTATAACTAAGCATCTAATACCAAATTCTCTTGGAGTAATTCTAGTTTCCATTACATTTGATATTCCAGGTTATATATTCTCGGAAACCTTCTTATCTTATATAGGATTGGGTATTCAAGCTCCTAATACTTCTTGGGGAGCATTAGCCTCATCAGCTCAACAATTTATTATGTTTTATCCTTATCAAATGTTCTTCCCAGGACTTATGATTGCTTTGACTATGTTGTCATTTACATTACTAGGTGATGGACTTAGAGATGCTTTAGATCCTAAACTAAGACAATAAGGAGGAGCTACAATGAATAAGATACTAGATGTTAAAGACTTAAATATATCTTTTCATACTTATGCAGGAGAAGTTAAAGCAGTAAGAGGTATTAGCTTTGATTTAGAAAGAGGAGAGACTTTAGCTCTTGTTGGAGAGTCTGGTTGTGGAAAGACTGTTACAGCAAAGGCTATTCTAAGACTACTAAAAGAGCCACCAGCAGAAATAAAAGCAGGTTCACAGATTTTATTTGATGGTGAGAATGTTATAAATATGAATAAAAAGAGATTAAGCTCTTATAGGGGAGAGGATGTAAGTATGATATTCCAAGACCCTATGACTTCTTTAAACCCAACTATGACTGTAGGTAAGCAAATTATGGAAGCCTTAAAAATACACAAGAAGATGAAAAAAAGAGAGGCAGAAGAAGAGGCAATTAGGCTTCTTGAAACAGTTAATATCCCTAATGCAAGGGAAAGAATAAAAGCATACCCTCATGAACTATCTGGAGGAATGAGACAGAGGATAATGATTGCAATTGCGCTGTCATGTAACCCAAAGATTATTATAGCTGATGAACCAACTACAGCCCTTGACGTTACTATTCAAGCACAGATTATGGACTTGCTTAATGAGTTAAAAGTAAAGTTTAACACAGCAATTATCCTTGTAACCCATGACCTTGGAGTGGTTGCAAATTTTGCAGATAGAATTCAGGTCATGTATGCAGGTAGCATTATAGAAACTGGAACTAAGAATGAAATTTTTTATAATAGTATGCATCCATATACTTGGGCTTTATTAAATTCTGTACCAAGACTTGATACTAAGAGTAAAGAGGAGTTATATTCCTTAGGTGGTACTCCACCTGATTTGATACTTCCTTTACAAGGGTGTCCCTTTGCATCTAGATGTGAGTATGCAATGGAAATATGCTTAGAGCAAAAGCCTGAGGTAACTGAATTGTCTAGCACTCATAAACTATCTTGTTGGCTTCAACATCCAGATGCTCCTAAAGTAGAAAGACCTAAGTCATTGAGAGGTGAAATACATGAGTAATAATAACTTAATAGAAGTAGTAGATTTAAAAAAGTACTTTAAAGTAGGCAAAAATGCAACATTAAAAGCAGTAGATGGGGTGTCCTTTAATATAAAAAAGGGTGAGACATTAGGTTTAGTTGGAGAGTCAGGATGTGGAAAAACTACTTGTGGTAGAACTATACTAGGTATTTATGAAGCAACTGGTGGGCATGTTTATTTTGATGGAAAAGATGTTCATTCAATGAGTCGTAGTGAAAAATTAAAATTTAAAGGCAGGGCTCAGATTATATTTCAGGACCCTTATGCTTCTCTAGACCCTAGAATGACTATAGGAGAGATTATTGCAGAGGGAATGGATGTACATCACAAGCTAAGTGACACAGAAAGACGTAAAAAAATAGAAGATTTGCTTCAGAAAGTAGGCTTAAATTCAGAGCATAGATTGAGATTCCCTCATGAGCTTTCAGGAGGACAAAGACAGAGAATAGGAATAGCTAGGGCCTTAGCTGTAGAGCCTGAGTTTATAATGTGTGACGAGCCTATTTCTGCGCTTGATGTTTCTATTCAAGCTCAAATAGTAAACTTACTAATTAAGCTACAAAGAGAAATGGGATTAACATATTTATTTATTTCACATGATTTATCTATGGTAAAGCATATCTCAGATAGAGTAGGTGTTATGTATTTAGGTTCAATGGTTGAATTAGCTAGTAATAGAATTTTATATGAAAAACCACTGCATCCTTATACTCAAGCATTGATCTCAGCAATACCGATACCAGATCCAAAGGTAGAAGAAACAAGAAATAGAATTAAACTAGAAGGAGAGGTACCAAGTCCTATTAATCCACCAGAAGGATGTAAATTTAGACAAAGATGTATGTATGCTAAAGATATATGTGGCGAAGTAACCCCAAAACTAAAGGAAGTAGACAAGGAACACTTTGTTGCATGTCATCTATTTTAAACCCATAGGAGAGTATGGATTTCCAGTAAAATGTGATTTAACAAAGATTTTCCCTAAATTTAGAATTGCTACTGAAGTCTTTGTTATATAAATGGACAGATTAAGGGGGCAATAAAATGTTAAATAAATCAACTATAGATGACATATTTAATATAGCTTTATCAAGCGGCGGAGATTTTGCAGAAGTATTTGTAGAAGACAACTTTTCTACAGAGATAGCCACTGTTGGAGGACATATTGAAAGAGGAATGAGTGGTAGGGATTATGGAATAGGCATTAGAATATTTGATGGATTAAACAGTATGTATGCCTATACCAATGATTTATCAAAGGATAATTTGCTAAATATTGCCAAAAAAGCATCTAAAGTTCTTAAAGGTGCTAAAAAAGATTTAGTAGTTAACTTTGACAAGTTAGTAGAGCCTAGTATTCATAGATATAAGATACTACCAAGTAGTGTAGACTTGTCAAGAAAAATTGAACTTATGAAAAGAGCTACAACTGCTGCAAAGAACTATGACGAACTAATATCTCAAGTTACAGTAAATTATTTGGATCAAGAGCAAAATGTGCTTATAGCAAATACAGAGGGAGTATTTGTAGAGGATAAGAGAGTAAGAACTAGGATGCTAATATTAGTAGCAGCAGAGCATGGAGGGCAAATAGAAACAGGTTATATAGGACCAGGGGCTTTAAGGGGACTGGAGTTTTATGACACAATAAATATTGAAGATTATGCAAGAGAAGCAGCTAGAACTGCTAAAACTATGGTGCTTGCTGAACATTGTCCTGCAGGTGTTATGCCAGTAGTAGTTGATAACGGGTTTGGAGGACTAATGTTCCATGAAGCTTGTGGTCATAGTTTAGAAGCTTCATCAGTTGCAAAGGGTCTTTCCGTATTTTCTAATAGAGTAGGGGAGCAAATTGCATCAGATATTGTTACTTTAGTTGATGATGGTTCTATTGTTAATTCATGGGGGTCACTTGGAGTAGATGATGAAGGTAAGAAAACTCAAAAGAATATCCTTATAGAAAATGGGATTCTAAAAGGATATATGATTGACAAGCTAAATGCAAGAAGAATGGGTATGGAATCAACTGCATCAGGTAGGAGACAAAATTATAGATTTGCGCCAACTTCTAGAATGACTAATACTTATATAGATAATGGAAACAGTACTAAGGAAGAAATAATTCAAAACACTGAGAGAGGTTTATTTGCAAAATACTTGAATGCCGGATCAGTCAATCCTGCTACAGGAGATTTTAACTTCTCGCTTTCAGAAGCTTATTTAATTGAAAATGGTAAAATAACTAAGCCTGTTAAGGGTGCTACTCTTATTGGTAATGGAAACAAGATGCTTCAAGATGTAGATATGGTAGGTAACAACCTACAAATAGGACAGGGTTATTGTTATGCAGCTAGTGGTGCACTATTTATCGGAGCAGGACAGCCTACTATTAGAGTAAAATCTATGATTGTAGGTGGAAGGGAGGAAGCATAATGGATATTCAGATATTATTCCAAAAAGGAAAAGAGTATGGAATTGAAGACATGGAAGTCTATATTGTGAGAAATTCATCTACAGCCTTCAATATTTACGAAGGAAATTTGGAGGGCTATAATGTAGCAGATGAAAAGATCTTATCCCTTAGAGGTATTTACAATGGAAAAATGGGATATTCTTATACTGAAAAGCTTATGGAAGACTCCATTGATGAATTACTTAAGAATTTAATCCAGTATGCAGAAAACAACGACAGTGAAGATATAGAAGTATTATCTGCTCCAGATAATAAATATGAAAATACTGAAAAAAAGGCAAATAAATTAGATAAATATACAGATGATGAGAAAATAGAGTTTTTGAAGTCTATTGAAAAAGCTGCCTTTGCTTATGATGAAAAGGTAAAAGCAGTAGAATCCTGCAGTTACTATGAACGTACCAATTCAGTTTTCATAGTAAATACAAAGGGCTTAGAGCTAGAGGATACATATAGTGTAGCAGTTATAGATCTTTCCGTTGTAGCCAATAATGGAAATGAAATGCAGACAGGCTACACTCATATGGTTATAGATGATTTATTAGATGAGTATAAAGATGTATTAGTTAAAGAAGCAGCTTCAGATGCTGTAAGTATGCTGGGAGCTACATCAATAGAGTCTAGAAACTATGAAATAATATTGAGAAATAATGTATCAGCAAACCTGTTTAGCAATATGTTGCAAGTGTTTTTAGGAAATATTGTTCAGAAGAATTTATCCTTAATGAAGGGAAAAATTGGTGAAAAAGTAGGAGTTTCAGATTTAAATATAGTAGAGAATCCATTAATGGATAAAGGAATAGTATGTAGAACCTTTGATGATGAAGGTACCCCTACTTACTCCAAGCACATAATTAAGAATGGTGTTTTAAAAACCTTCCTTCATAACAAAAAAACAGCAGAAAAAGCTGGCTTAAAGTCAACTGGAAATGGTTTTAGAAATTCTCACAAAAGCTCCATAGGAGTTGTATCTACTAATATGTATATTGAAGAAGGAGAACAAACCCTAGAGGATATGATAAGTTCTGTAGATGAAGGAATTATGATTACAGATATACAAGGATTGCATGCCGGCATAAATCCAACATCAGGAGACTTTTCATTGTCATCTAATGGTTTTTTAATAGAGAAAGGACATATAACAAAATCATTGTGTCAGATAGTTATTTCAGGAAATTTCTACAAACTGTTAAACGATATACAAGCCATAGGAAATGATACTAGGTTTTCATTTCCAGGCGGAAATTATTTTGGTTCCCCCTCAATTAAAATAAAAAGTTTAACAGTGGCTGGTAAATAATATAAAAAAACAAGTTAAGCTCTGGTGTAAGGCACCAGAGCTTAACTTGTTTAATGAACTATGATTTTCTTTTTCAAAGTGCTATAATAAAACATAGAAAAATCATTAATATCCTTGGGATATAAGGGTATTAATATATTATAAAAACATAAATAGAGGAGCGTTGATAAATGAAAATAGTTGTACTGGAGCCTTTAGGTATATCAGAAGAAGAGATTAGAGCTATAGCAAAACCTATCACAGACAAGGGACATGAACTAATAGTACATAATCAAAGAACAACAGAGATAGAAGAATTAAAAGAAAGAGTTAAGGGAATGGATGTAATAGTCCTAGCTAATATGCCACTAAAAGGCGAGGTTATAGAATCAAATGATAAATTAAAATTGATTTCAGTAGCTTTTACTGGGGTAGACCATGTAGACTTAGAGGTATGCAAAGAAAATCATATAATTGTTTCAAATTCAGCAGGATATAGTACAGCATCAGTGGCTGAGCTTACATATGGTTTGATTATCTCATTATTAAGGAACATAGTTCCACTAGACAATGCTACTAGAAGTGGAAAAATCATGGCTGGATTTAGCCAAACAGATTTACAGGGTAAGATTTTAGGAGTCATAGGAACAGGGGCCATAGGAAGTAGAGTAGCGGAGATAGGATTAGCTTTTGGATGCAAACTAGTGGCTTACAATAGAAGTGAGAATGAAGAACTTAAAAATAAGGGAGTGACATATCTACCCTTAGAAGAACTACTAAAAGAAAGTGATATAGTAACTATACACCTTCCACTTACAAAAGACACAAGAGGACTAATTGACGCTGAAAAACTTAGCTTTATGAAAAAAGATGCACTGCTTATAAATACAGCTAGAGGTCCTATAGTAGACAACAAAGCCTTAGCAGAAGCTTTAAATAATGGAGACCTAGGAGGAGCGGGTATAGATGTATTCGATATGGAGCCACCACTACCATTAGATTATCCATTACTGAAAGCACCAAATACAGTACTAACTCCACATATAGGCTTTGCAACTAAAGAAGCCATGAAAAGAAGAGCACAAATAACATTTGATAACATAATCCAGTGGCTTGACGGAAATCCACAAAATAGAGTTATATAATAAAAATTTTACAACTATATTTATAATATTAACTAGGGCTTAGGCTCTAGTTTTTTTATGTCATAAAATAAAGCTTATCAAAAGTTTACATTAATATCTATATATACCCTAATAAGTTAGGGGGATAAGCATGAGTAAGAGAATAAAGAGTATTTTATTAATAATACTTGTATTATTTTTGGTAGCATGTTCCGAAGATGTAATTAAGCCTGAAACTGACTTAGAGGATTCTTTAGAGGCTACTATGAAAATACTTACTTCAGAGGGGTTTAAAGGTAGGCTTGCAGGTACAGAAGGTAAAGAAAAGGTTGCTTTTTTTATTGAGAATAGATTCAAAAAAATTGGACTAGCCCCTTATACTGGGGAAAGTTACTTTTAGGTGGGAAAATTACTTTAGATAATGAGAATTTAATAAGTAAAGAACTAATAGATAAAATAAAAATAAGCCTAGATAAAAATAGTATAGAATATGTAGATATGTATTATGGATTGAGCGATCATCAAAGCTTTGTTGATAATAATATATGTGGAGTGACTATTGGACAGGAAAATCTTAATGATATACATACTTCTAAAGACACAAATGATGACATGAGAAGTGTATATAAATATTCCAATACCGAAGAAGACATTATCAATCTAATTGAAGAGTTAGATCTGGAGGAAAGCATTGAAAAGATTATTAATGACCTTGGGATATAGGATATAAATATAATCAAAACTACCTATTAAGATGGTAGTTTTGATTATTGAGTTTAATTGTCTTGCCTTGACATTTTCTATTAAGCACCAAATTTCTATATTACATAAGTAGTAAAACTTAAATTGACCTATTTACTACCTTTACTATACAGTTCTATAATCTTCAAAATAACTTCCACAGCTTTTTCCATAGATTCTACAGGGATAAATTCATATTTTCCATGATAGTTGTGCCCACCAGTAAATAGATTTGGACAAGGTAGTCCCATATAAGATAGTCTAGCACCATCAGTACCACCACGGACAGGAGTTATTAAAGGAGTTATTCCTAACTCTTCCATAGCTCTTTTGGCAGTGTCAACTATATGCATTACAGGTTCTATTTTTTCCTTCATATTATAGTACTGGTCTTTTATCTCTAAATGAACAGTGCCTTCGCCGTATTTAGCATTTAAGAAATCTACTACTTTTTGCATGAGACCCTTTTTCTCTTCGAATTTATCCCTAAAATGATCTCTTATAATATAGCTTGCTTTTGTTTCTTCAACATCTCCATTTAAAGATGAAAGAAGGAAAAACCCTTCATAGCCTTCTGTATATTTGGGCTTTTGATTTTCAGGCAGCATAGAATTTAGTTCCATGGCTATCTCCATGGAATTTATCATCTTATTCTTAGCGGAACCAGGATGAACATTTCTACCTTTTATAGTTAGTTTAACACCAGCAGCGTTGAAATTCTCATATTCCAGCTCTCCTAATCTACCGCCATCCACTGTATATGCAAAATCTGCATTGAACTTCTTCACATCAAAGTAGTCCGCTCCTCTTCCCACCTCTTCATCAGGTGTAAAGGCAACCTTTATATCACCATGCTCTATTTGAGGATTATTTACCAGATATTCTATAGCAGTCATTATTTCTGCTATGCCTGCCTTATCATCTGCTCCCAGTAAAGTAGTGCCATCTGTAGTGATTAGAGTTTTTCCTATGTATTCTTTAAGCTCTGGGAAATCCTTTGGAGATAGAACTATATTGTTTTCTTTATTTAGAATAATATCTCCACCATCATAATTTTCAACTATTTTAGGCTTTACATTTTCTCCTGACATATCAGGACTAGTATCCATATGAGCAATAAAACCAATAGTAGGTACTTTTTTATCTGTGTTCGAAGGAAGAGTAGCCATTACATAACAATTTTCATCTACTGAAACATCCTTAAGGCCTAGTTCATTTAATTCCTTAACTAAGAGATTTGCCAGTTCAAATTGTTTTTTTGAGCTAGGAAAATCCTGAGAATCGTATTCTGATTTTGTATCTATGGCTACATAATTTAAAAACCTATCAACTACTTTTTTCATATATGTCACCTCGTCAAATATATTTATATTTACTATTTCATTTTATACTTATTATAATGTATTTAAAAATGAAATAGAAGAACTTGGAACAGAAAAATTATAAATTTATATTATTTTCAAATGTTCAATCTGGAGTTAAATTTAAAATGCAAAAATTTAATAAAAATTTACATATAAATGTTTAGTGTTGTTGACCCTGGGTAATATAGTAATAGATAGTTGATAATAATTATCAAAGAAAAACTACCCCCAAAATGAATAATTCCCCCCTTGACTACAGGGCCACCCCCCCTGTAGTTTTTTTATTCGTTAGGAAAGTGCTACTTTTTCAGCAAAAACAAAAAAATGTATATAGGTGTGAACTCTGTTTTTTTGTCCTGACAGGCTGCTATTAAAAATAAATAAGTATAAAGGAATAGTTTTTGTTTGCTTGGATAATGAAAGGGATATATATAAAACTAAATATGAAGTAGATAAGCTTAAAAGGTATTTGTTTAAAAAGTAGTGTAACTATAATTCAATATGATTGCTGACTTTTTAGAATTATGGATTATATAGTGATATAATACAAAGAATAATTTAAAATTTGATATGGAGGTGAGTGCAACTATATATTAAATAAAAAATTAAATAATTCTCTAAGATGTATAAGCTTTCTTTAGTAGTAAATAGGCAAGTAAAAATAAAGGTAAATTCGGTTAGAAAAGGAATTAAATGGGCAAACATGAAGTGAAATCACCACAATAAATTGATTTTATCGGAAATTGTCGCAGATTGTAATACGAAAAAAGGTGTAGACTGGGCAGAAATGAATAGATTATCTTGTATTTATTGTCAGAAAATGCTATAATTTATACTATATATGGATAAAGATGTTATAATTTATACTATATATGGAATTGAATTGGAAAGATATCTGGTTGAATTTTACCGTTTGTTGTCTATTTTTTATAAGGAAGTGAGATTCTATGTGCAATTGTTATACTGAAGCTATAAAAACTGCTATAGAAAACAAACAAGAAGAATTGAATAAACTTTTAGAAAGCGAAATAGTAGATAAAACAAAAGCTCTAGAGCTAAGTATTGAATTGGACAAGCTAATATATAAGTATTATTCCTATACTATGCGAA
The DNA here is from genome assembly GCF_900095305.1 of Proteiniborus sp. DW1. NCBI lineage: Bacteria > Bacillati > Bacillota > Clostridia > Eubacteriales > Proteiniborus > Proteiniborus sp. DW1. Next base: position 91,068 of record NZ_FMDO01000013.1, read on the forward strand.
CAATAAATGCTCTATTATAAAATAGCTAATTTCCTAGAATTATTGCTCTTTGGGTTTATTACTAATCCATAGGGTTCAATACTTATCGCTATTTTTAGAATATTTCACATAGATATATAAAGCATTACAATCATAAGAATAGAAAAAAGCGGTGAATACTCGCCGCTTTATCGTTGCATATTTCTGATAGAAGTATTCAGAAAGTGGGACTAGGTTTAATCATCCCAAGGTAACATCTAACAGCATCATTATAGCAAATCCAATGACTACTCCATAAGTAGCTTGCCTCTCATAACCATTTTTATGAGTTTCAGGAATTATCTCATCGCTGATAACAAATAGCATTGCTCCAGCTGCAAAGGCTAATATTAGAGGCAATAAAGGTGCAGCTATATGAACAAGCGCTAGCCCTATGAAAGCACCTATTGGCTCTACTAAACCTGTTAACAATGCAATTAAAAAAGCCTTTCCTAGAGAATAGTTTTCTCTAACTAAAGCTAATGCAACTGCCATACCTTCAGGCAGGTTTTGGAGGCTTATACCGATAGCCAAAGTAATTCCGTTAGATACATTCCCATCACCAAATCCAACACCTACTGCAAGTCCCTCAGGGAAGTTGTGTATGGCTATGGCAATTATAAATAGCCACATTTTAGCTAAAGACGATTTGTTTCCCTCTTCACGCTTGTCAAGTAAATGAATATGAGGAGAATGCTTATCAGTAAGGTCTAAAAATACTCCTCCAAGAATAATTCCGATTAATACAATACCAGCTCCCTTTAAACCACCTCCGCCAGCTTCTATGGCTGGAATAACTAAAGAAAAAGATGTTGCAGCTAGCATAACTCCTGCAGCAAAGCCTAGCATTGTGTCAAGTGTTTTATTGGATACATCTTTAGCGAAAAAGATAGGAAGAGCACCTAAACCAGTAGAAAGCCCTGCTAAAATGCTAGTTATGATTCCAACAAAAATAACATTTTCTGAATTTAAAATAGCTGTCATAAAATTCCCCTTTCAGATGTAAATTCAATTAAAATATGTAGAATAATCGTCAAAATAAAGGTATAGTTTAACAATTTATTAATACCCTATATTTATCTATTATATCAAAAAGTTCACAATAAATGCTAAATTTGATAATATTGAATTAAAGATTTTACACGAGGTGATATTATGTCTGGTGATTTTTATAAAGTGTTAGTAGTTGATGATGATATAGAAATATGTAATATGATAGAAATGTTTTTGTTAAGAGAAAGATTTCAAGTAGTAAAGGCATATGATGGGGAAGATGCATTAGAAAAATTCATGAAAGAAATGCCAGATATAGTCATACTAGATATTATGCTTCCTAAAATTGATGGGTATGATGTGTGCAGAGAAATAAAGAAAGTAAGTGAAGTACCTATTATAATGCTTACAGCAAAGGGAGAAACCTTTGATAAAGTACTAGGTCTTAGACTTGGCGCCGATGACTATATGGTAAAACCTTTCGAGCCTGAGGAGTTGATTGCAAGGATAAGAGCTGTTCTTAGGAGAGTTAATCCTAAGGAATATAATAGTAGAGACAAAGTCATATTGCCTTCATTAATGGTAGATATGGATGAATTCAGTATAAAAGTAAATGATCAGATCATGAGCCTACCAAAAAAAGAAATGGAACTTATATACTTTTTAGTTTCAAATCCTAACAAATTATTTACCAGAGATCAGCTTATAGAGCAAATATGGGGATATGATTTTGTAGGTGAAACAAGAACTGTTGATGTTCACATAAAAAGATTAAGAGAAAAGCTTAAAGGAGTTGAGGACAAATATGAGATAAAAACAGTGTGGGGAGTGGGCTATAAATTTGAGGTGAAAAAAGGTGTTTAATACAGTATTTAAAAAGCTAGTATCAGTATATTTTATTGTAATATTAGTGATATTTGCTGTATTGGGAGCATCAATGATAAAAATGTTCGAAAATTATTATTTTGAAAAAAGAAGTGAAGTCTTAATTGCCGAGGGACAAAAACTTAATTCAACAGTAATAAAATACCTTAATCGTCAGGTTACTTATGAAAGACTTGAGCTTGAAATGGAATCCATAGAAAGATTTTTAAACACAAAGGTATGGGTCGTAGATAAAATGGGATATGTATATGGAGTATCTAATAGATCTGAGACTAGACTAATAGGGAGACAGCTAACAGAAGATGATATTGTAAGTGTATTGAAGGGAAATATTATTGCTAAAAGGGGAAGCTACGACGAGTATTTTAATAGTCCAGTAATGACAGTAGGAATACCAATATTTATCAATGGCAAAGTAGAAAATGGTATTTTCATGCATTCGCCAATATATGAGGTTAAGGAAACTTTAAAGGAGACATATAAAATAATCATCTATTCAATGCTCATATCAATGACTATAGCATTAGTATTACTCTATTTTATTTCCCAGAGGATTTCAAGGCCTATAAAGGAAATGAATGAAATTACTAAGGTAATAGCTTCAGGAGAATTTGACAAAAGAGTTTCTATAATGTCAAAGGATGAAATAGGACAATTAGCTGTTTCTTTTAACTATATGGCAGGAGAGCTAGATAAGCTAGAAGAAATGAGAAAGGGATTTATAGCAGATGTTTCACATGAACTAAGAACACCACTAACACTTATCAAAGGATACGTGAAGGGGCTTATGGATGTGGAATTATCTGAAGAGACCAGGGAAGAATACTTAGACATAATCTATAGAGAAACAGGTAGACTTACTGAGCTTATAAACAATCTTTTAGATTTGTCAAAAATGGAATCAGGGAAAAATATACTCAATATGGAGAAGTTTGATATTAACGAGTTGATTAGAAGAACTATAGTTAATTATAGCAACAAGCTTGAAGAAAAGGACATCAATATAGAAGCTAGATTTGCACAGGATCCTACACTAGTAATGGCGGATAAGGATAGTATTTCCCAGGTAATATCGAACTTAGTAGATAATGCAATAAAATTCATGAATAATGGCGGAAATTTATTTGTTAAAACTGAAATGAAGGAAGATAAAGTATTTATATCAATTAAGGATACGGGAATAGGAATACCAGAGAATGAGCTTAATAATATTTGGCAAAGATTTTATAAAGGAGATAAATCAAGATCTAGACAAATAAAGGGAACGGGACTAGGACTTTCAATAGTAAAGGAGATCATAAAAAGTCACAATGAGCAAATATGGGTGGAAAGCAAGATTGGAGAAGGAACGGTGTTTTGCTTTACATTGAAACTTTGTGATAACGAGTAGACATGTATTATTTTGAGAATATGCAAATATGCCTAATGAAATTGAGAACTGAGGAGGAGAATTAAGGACTAAAAATGGTTTAATGATTGATTAACTATTGTTAGTATGAATTTACAATCTGTTCATATTTTATTAAAATATTTTGTCTATAATATAGTTAAAGAAGGGTATTTACCTAATACTAATATATACAAATTAGCGAGTAAGGAGGTTTTTTATGGATTACTATAATATGAACAATAATTATAATGACTCTAATGATGGTTACAATAACAGCGATACAAATAGAGGATATAGTACAAATGATAATTATTATACAAGCAATAATATAAGCGAAAACCATAATTCACTCTATAATAATGATTATATTACAGGAAATGGTTTTATCATGTACAACAATGAAGATGAAAATAAAAAATATGAAAAAAAATACAAAAAAAGCAGACTACTAAATATTGTACTTGCTTCATTGCTTATTGGAGTTATTTTAGGAGGAGCATTTACTTATGGAATACTGCAATTTAACGAAATAGATTTCTCAAAACCAGCAGAGGCAACATCTCCTAATAACACTACCAGCACTAATACTCCTAAAAAGCTTTTAAGCACAGATTGGTATACAAACCCTGTAGTAAAAGTGGCGGATGAAGTGCTTCCATCAATAGTCATGATTAAAAACAAAGTAAATATTAGTAGAGGATTTGCAGTTCAACAAGTAGACAGAGGCACAGGTTCAGGAATTATATACAGAAAAGATGGGTATATAATTACAAATCAACACGTAATAGCTGGTGCTACAGAGTTAATAATAACTTTACATGATGGTACAGAATATAAGGGTAAAGTATTAGGTCAAGATACAAAAACTGATTTAGCAGTAGTTAAGATAGAAGCAGATAATCTTCCGGCAGCTAGGTTTGGAGATTCAGATAAATTAATGGTAGGAGAGCTTGCAGTAGCCATAGGTAATCCAGCAGGTGAAGAGTTTTCAGGAACAGTAACAGCAGGTATAATAAGTGCATTAAACCGTTCATTAAATATAGGAGAAAAGAAAATGAAACTAATTCAAACAGATGCAGCAATAAATCCTGGAAATAGTGGGGGAGCATTAGTTAACCAAAACAGTGAGGTAATTGGGATAAATAGTGTGAAACTTGCATCAGCAGAAATTGAAGGAATGGGATTTGCTATTCCAATTAATGATGCATTACCTATAATAAATGAACTAATACAAAATGGATACGTAAAACGACCTTGGATGGGAGTAGGAATATCCACTATAACAGAATCTATATCTCAGCAATATAACCTGCCAATAGGTGTGTATATAGGCCAGGTATACTATAATAGTCCAGCAGAGAAAGTAGGACTTAAGCCAAGTGATGTAATAGTAAAAATAGATGAAGTAAAGGTCGAGACTGTAGAAGACTTATCTAACATTATAGAAGGGTATAAACCTGGAGACACTATTAGACTAACAATATATAGAAATGGAAAATATACAGATGTAGACCTGACACTAGATATAATGCCCCCAACAAACTAAGTTTTCCTACAAATTTTAGTTTGATAATATTTAATTTTAATCTTTAATCATATAGGAAATGCAATAGGAGTATTAAGCCAGATTTTGCAGTGGAGTACTACTATTGCATTTTTTATATCAATTCATTTTTACTCAACACATAAAGAATTAAATATCCAACAACAATAAATATTATAGTAAAAATTATTTCAAAAATTAAACTTCTCATCAAGCTTCACCTCATGAAAATATCCATTATAGAATAGTATTATCAACATAGGAGCAAAATATAGATATTAAATTCTACTAGGAGTTGATAATAGTTGAAAGTGGTTATAGAAGTCATTGTACAGACATTTTTAGCTTTTTTTGCAATACTATATATCACTAGGTTATTGGGCAGACAGCAGGTATCACAATTAACCTTTCATGAATACATAAATGGAATTACCTTTGGTTCAATAGCTGCCACCCTGGCAACAGATGTTGAGCAAAGAACCTGGCAGCATTTTATTGGACTAGTTTTATTTGGAGCACTTACTTTTCTAATGTCTTATATAACTATGAAGAGTAGAACAATAAGCAAGGTCCTAGAAGGAGAGCCAGTCGTAATAATACAAAATGGAAAGATACTTGAAAAAAACTTAAAACGCATCCGTTATCATATGGATGAGCTAAATGAGATTTTAAGAGAAGCTGGTTGCTTTTCTCCCAACGACGTAGAATATGGTCTTTTAGAGGCAAATGGCAAGTTAAGTATCATAAAAAAAGCGGATAAGAGAACCGTTACAGTAGGAGATCTAGGTTTAGTTCCAAGCTCTGAAACAATACCTACGGAGCTAATTATAGGTGGTCAAATCATATATGAAAATTTAAAGAAGATGAAGATAGACGGCAAAACATTAATGAATAATCTGAAAATGTATGGAGCCAGCAAAATAGATGAAGTAATGTATGCCACCCTAGACCACGACGGAAATTGGTATGTAGATAAGTTTGATGATAATCTAGCTGAAAAGCTTGATATGAGTGAAGATAATAAAGGTGTGTAAAATAGATACTTTTCTATACCATATTTTATTAACCACTAAAAGATAAGAAGAATTCATAGTGTGTTAAAATATTTTAGAAAATTTAAAAATTTGACAATTATTTAAAAGAAATTGACAATTGACCTAGGTATTGCGTATATTATATGCAATACCTTATTTTTTCATTACAGTCAGAGCTTTATAGGGCAGTAAGATTAGTCGTAGATACAGGTATTCATTACAAAGGATGGACCAGAGAGGAAGCTATAAAATACTACAATGAAAATACAAGGATTAGTGGAGTAAACGAAGTAGACAGGATGATAGTTTGGCCAGGTCAAGCGTGTGCCTATAAGATAGGTGAGATTGAACTGCTTAGACATAAGGCCATGGCTGAGCTTGGTGATAGCTTTGATATAAAAGAACTTCATGATGTCATTTTAATGGATGGAAATATGCCGTTAAAAATACTAGAGAAACAGGTTGATGAATATATTCTTTATAAGAAATAACCCATATTAATTATTACCTTAAGCAACCTATTGGACTGAATAAGGTAAAATAGGTTGTTTAATATTTTATTAAGCTTAAGTGGTAGTCTAGTCTTAAATTTTATATCAGTATATTATTTGCTTAAAAACAAAGAGGATAAAAAGGCTAGATGATAAAGTAATGACAATAGATACTCAAGACGACATAGATTAATCAAGGGGATATGGAGATAGAGATATATGATAAATAGTAAAAGTAATCAAACAGGGTCAAGTATAGTGGCAATAGCCTTATTATTAATTTTCCAGCAACTCGCCAGTAAAATTGGAAATCTTATTGCTAACTGCTTTAGCTATAAGGTAATAGATGAATATGGTATTTATGCATATATATCTGTACATCATATTGTGCAGATGCTTATAGCATCAGCAGCCACTATAATAATTGCTAAAAAATATAAAATTGATTTTGGTTTTAGTGCAGGAGATAAGAAAATAGGAATGAAGTATGTGTTAGCTTTTACAACTGCTCTACTTATATTTACTATAATCTCATATGGAATTAGATATTTTAATAATCAATTTCTACAATATGACTATCCACTAAATGCGATTAATGTCCTTGGTTCATTAGGCTTTCAACTATTGTTGTCAGGGTCATAAGAAGAAATTTTATTTCGTGCTTTAACTATTGGGATACTCACATTTTGGAGTGGCAGTAATAAGGGGAGAAATTTTACTAAATTGAATATTTCTTATGAGGTTATTGTAGCAGCTGTATTATTCTCAGTTGCACATATTAAGTGGACTATCAATCCATTTTCAATAAGTATGAATTACTTTCAACTGATATACTGCTTTGTTCTAGGGATAGCCTATGGGAAAGCATATCAAGAAAGTAACAGTGTCATATATCCAATAATAATGCATAGTGTTTCAAATGTTATTTTAGTAGGTTTAGGATACATATTTGAATTCATAAGTGCCTAGCAGGATTAGCGATTATTTTGCAATAGTACAATGATTGCGCACATAGTTAAAAAATGACAATAGGGGGAAAAATGAATACTCTTAGTAGAATAATAGATACAGAATTAGAATATTTAAAATGTTTTTCAGATTTTAATGATGAGGGCAACATAATAAGATTTAGCGATGATATCATACCGGATATGTATTCACACAATTTGACTTACTTGAAACAGCCAATCTCAGGAAAAGAATTTTGTGACTTTGTAGAAAAAGAAATTGAAGAAGCTAGGAAAAAGGGGAAAAACTTTCTTAACCTACAATTTGATTTTGAGAATGAAAGTGTAAATGATTACAATAAGCAATCAAATTGGGAAGTAACAATATATGATTATTATCAGTTTCAAATGGAGCAATTAGATAAATTAAATGTTAGGCAAGATTGCACTATTAGAAAATTGAATGATGAACAAGTAGATAAGGCTTTGGAATTTGATATTAGAGTTAATGGAGAAGACCTCGGAAAATCTTTCATTAGGAGAAGATTCGAGAGGAGAAGTAGGGTGTACCTAGCAGAAGGCTTAGTTGATAGTTATTTATGCTATTTTAATGGTGAAATAATTGGTCATTGTGACTTGTTTCTGAATGATGAGGTGGCAAAGATTGAGGATTTTGATGTGGCTCCTGAAATGCAACGAAAGGGATTTGGAACAACTATTTTGAAAGAGATGATCTTAATTGCTAGGGCCCAGGGTGCTGAAGTAGTATATTTAATCACTGATAATGATGATACAGCCAAAGAAATGTATAAAAAATGTGGAATGATCAAAGTTGGTGAGAAAAGGGAGCTAATATTTAACTTTTAATATCAATATCATTATGGAGAAGTTAGAGCATTTAATTTACCTAATTCGGGTTTATCAGTATGGTATCAACTAAGTATTTTCAACATAGAGATGTAGATACTGATTCAATCTATCCAGATATTGAAGTTGAGAATACCTTTGAAGATTATATAAATGGTATAGATCCAGTGATGAAAAAAATACTAGATGAAAATTAATAATCTTAGTACTAACATTAGCTAAGCAATATTTTTAACAAGTCATAAAATCAAATGAATAGTAGAAATATTAAATGTAATTTTACCAAGTAGAAAAGTGAAGAGAGCTATTTCATAGCATAGGAGAGTGAGTATAGTGACAGTAGAGGAAAAAATGAGGTTAGTTTTAAGCTTGGCTGAAGAGGGGATGGAGCAAGGTGAGATACCTATTGCTGCTATTATCTTTCATGGAGATTAGATTGTTGCCAGGGCATATACTACGGAGAAAAAAGATGGACGATATTTGGTACATGCAGAGCTGCAAGCAATATGGGAAATGGATAAACTGAAGTATCCTTATAAGGCTAGAAAGGAAATGCAATTATTTACGAACTTAGAACCCTGTATGATGTGTTTTGGTGCTGCGATACATTCTTTTATAGGTGAAATATATTATTCACTACAATCTCCTACTGATGGTGGAGCAGTTTGGACAGAAAAAACTTGGAGTGATTACCATACAGCATCAATATTTAAACTCCTTAAAGTACATGGTGGGATTCTAAAAGAAGAGAGTAGAGATTTATTTCAAAGGTTTTTAGAAATTAACCCTTTAGGTGGGGCTTCTGATTTGGAAAGAATGTGCAAGAGTTTTAAAAAAGAATGGTGTTTTAATTGCTGGTTTTGGTAATCCACTTCAATTCATTTTTCATCTTGGTGAGCTGGAGAAAGGAAATTTTGTAGTAAAACATAAAATTCCATATTCTGATTTAGAGAATTTAGATGATGAAGCAGTTGCAAGGGTATGCAAGGAAGATGGTTATATATTCGGGCACACATTAACTGACCAGATACAAGGACAAATAGATGCAGGATTTGCTATTGTTGGCTTTTATGAGGATACAGGTGGAACAGCATTGGATAAATTTATCTATACATCAATTGCAACAAGAGCGATTAAACTGTAACTCAGTGATATGAGATTTATTGAAAATGATAAAATCTAATTTATCATTAGGGTACTATAAGGATCTGAGATTTAACTAGACTAGAGAATTCAAGAACATGCAAAATATAAAGAAGCTGGGGTGGTAGAATATGGATGCTATACATATTGTTGAAAGAATCAATGGTCTTTTTAATGTAACGAATAAGGAAATTTATTTTAATGAGTCTGGGCTCACATATCATGCAAATAAAGCAGTTAAAAAGTTAGGGTATTGTGTTAACTTAACCCTTGAAACTATAGAGGAGGCAAGAATTCATGGAGTTGATATGATGATCACTCACCATGATGCGTGGGATGAAATCTATGGATTAAAAGAGGCCTGTGTAGAAAAACTAGCAGAGCATGGTATTAGTCACTACTATAATCACCTGCCCCTTGATGATTGCGACTTTGGAACCAACGATAGCTTATTGAGAAAATTAAATTTTACAGATATTAATAAAACTCATGAGTGGGAAGGCTTATATTTTGGTAGAGTTGCTGAATATGATGAAGAAATTGAGTTTTATGAATTTGTAAAAAAAATTGAAGAGCTGCTTGAAGAACCAGTGAAATATTGGCAATTTAATAAGGAAAAGGTGAAGCGAGTTGGCTTAGTCTGTGGTAATGGAGGTACAACAACTTGTCTTAAGGAGTCAGTAGAAAACAAGTGTGATGTATACATTACAGGTGAAGTTAATTTGTACTTGATTCAATATGCTAAGTTTAAAGGGATAAATCTTATCATTGGAAGTCATACTTTCACTGAAATCTTTGGAATTGAAGGTCTAGCATTGAGGTTGAAAGAGAGTATAAAAGAACTAGAAATAGTGAAACTCAATGAAGAACATTATGAAGCCAATATAGAATCCTATAATCGATAAATGGCATATACATGAGGGTCTTCCGGCTTCAGAGAAGGAGAGAGTTAAATATGTTATATATAATAAAGATGCCCACAGAGATTATGCTCCATGCAAGGTCTAGTAAAGACGATTGCCTGTATGGAGTAAATAAAATCGTCTAAATACATAGACTTTGCATTCACCAAAGTATCTAATAACTAGTGAAGGAGCAAAGTCAAAATGGAAAAAATTAATAAGAAAATCATAAATGATTTAAGATATTTTTTGGTTTTACTAGGAAGCCAATCAATTTCTCAGCTTGGTAGTTCGATGACAAGCTTTGCATTGATTATTTGGGCATATCAAAAAAATGGAACTGTAATGTCAATATCTTTGCTTTCAGTATGTACTTATTTACCATATATATTGGTAAGTGTTTTTGCTGGTATATTTATTGACAAATGGAACAAAAAAGCTGTAATGCTTATTTCTGATGCTATTGCAGCCATATGTACTTTATGTGTATTAATACTAAAATACTCAAGTCTGTTGCAATTGTGGCATTTATATATCATTAACAGCCTATTAGGATTGATGAACGCTTTTCAATCACCAGCCTCTAATGTAGCTGTTACACTAATTGTACCAAAGGATCAGTACAGCAGAGCCAGTGGTTTACAGTCTTTATCTGATTCTATTCTTAGAATTTTTACACCTATTTTTGCAACAACAATTATTTCTTTGAAAGGTCTGCAAGCTGTATTAGCTATTAGGATATCTATTAGGAGGTATATTATCAGACAAAGTATTTGAACCACTGATGTTGAAATCGGCTTTTATGCAACAAACCATTGGAAAGATAGTTGGTATAGGAAGAGGTTCAGGAATGGCATTTTTATTTATAATTGTAGGAATGACAGGTATTCTATTGAGTATGATATTTAAACACAATCCAAAAATAAACAAATTAGACAGATAAATTCTTGTTTAATCAAGTGTCTTTCCAGTATATCTTCAGAAGAAGCAGACAAACTGCAAGGCTTCTTAGTATTTGATGGAAGGAGATTATTATGAGTAATACAGAAAAAACAGAGCTTATGATATTGGGAACTATTCATGGAATGCATAAGGACAACAAGTATTATAGTTATGATGATGTATTTTCAATTATAGATAGTTTTAGGCCAGATGTTATAGGAGTTGAGATAAGAGAGGAAGATATTTTGCAGCCTAGAGAATATCTTGAAAAGTATTATCCTTATGAAATGATAGAGGCAAAGTTTAGGTATGGAGATAGTTGTAAAATCTATGGCTTTGATTGGCTAGGGGAAAGTATAGAAGGTAATCTAATACCTGAAAAATACTTTGAAGCACTTGATATCAAAATATTAGAAAAGGAATTTTATTCAACAAAGGAATACAAAAGAGAAAAAAATATGATTGATGTAATTGATAAAATTAGAGTGCCTTTGATTATAAACCATACTGCTGAAGAATGTAATAACGGAAAGTACGACACAGCAGTTGATATACTATATAATTTATGTTTAAAGACACACCTTACGAGAAGCTTAGCAATTTCTACAGAGAAAGAGATGCTCATTTAAGTAATAATATGATAAATATTATTAACAGGAATAAAGGGAGTAGAATAATGTTTTTGACAGGAATTGACCATAGAGTTTTTGCAATTAAAGCTATAACTAGCTATTTTAATGATGAAGTTATAATCCGAGAAATCAATAAGAATATAATGACTAAGGACATATAGCATCATATATAATACAGCTGATAATAAGGAAATTTTATAGAAAAGAGAATTCTGTGTCTAAAAAATTTCCATTTCACTATATCTTGAATGAGCTATATATAGATTATTATATTGAGATGGTGTTATTTATGGATGAAAACAAAGGAGCTCTAAAAGAAATATAAGATTTTAATAGATAATAAGGGAGGATTATTAAATGAGAAAGTTTATAATGATTATCTTTACAATGTTTATAGTATTTGGAGTTACAGCATGTAAAGATACGAGCCTACAAAAAGAAAAGGATGATCTTATAAATGATATTGAGACTTCTATTGAAGCAGAAGAATCAAATAATGAATCAAACTATGATAAGATAAGTGCATATATGGAAGAAGAATGTCGAAAAGCTTTTTCTCCATACTACGAGTTGTTAGAGTTTCATATATCAGACTATAAAGAAGAAATTGTGAATGGAAATGTTGAAGCTACTTTTTTATATACATTAATACATAAGAACTTTGATAAAGATCCAGATACAGTGGGATATATTAAAGAAGCAAAGGAAAGTGGCCATGAAAACTATCAACAAATGTATGATGAATATTTACAACCAAAAGAAATGAATTTTCATCTAAAGGTTGCTATTGCTGAAAATGGTTCAATAACTTTGTATTCTAATATTTCACCTAAAGGAGTTGAATGGGAAGAAACGAAGATGACTGATTTTATTTTAAAATAGGAGAGGCTAGCAATAGTTGTTACAGTACAGTATTTTATTTTGATAGGTCAAAGAAGTTCTATGTAAATAATTTGGACAATAGGGGTGAAAAATGATTAACTATACAATTGAGAAGGGTACAAGAGAAGAATTAAATTATATTGATGATGAAATAATAAAATATAACTCAGAGAAAGTACCATTTTTACAAGAACCATCTTTTATCTCAATTAATAGAGTAATGAAAGATGATGAGGGAAATATAATTGCAGGTATAATTGGCTTATTATATTGTTGGAAGTGTCTATATATAGATATACTATGGGTTAAAGAAGAGTATAGAAAAGAAGGATATGGATCAATACTTTTGAAAGAAGTTGAAAATGTAGCGAAAGAGCAGGGCTGCTATTTAGTCCATTTGGACACATTTGACTTCCAAGCAAAAGATTTCTATATTAAGCAGGGATATGAGATCTTTGGTGAACTTAGCGATTGCCCCATAAATCATACAAGGTATTTCATGAAAAAAAACTTGTAACTGTTAGGGCTGCAAAACTTATACAGCAAATTGGTGCAGAAAATATCCTTGACATAATATTAAAATAAAAATATAATATATTAAATAATACAATATAAAATGTAAAGCAATGATAGGACGAGTAAATTAGTAAACGGTCTAAAGAGAGGGGAAGCCGTGGCTGAAAGCGACCCTAGATTAGTCTAATTGAAAACTACCCTTGAGTTGTATCTGAAACCAGTTTACTGGGTAAGGATTTCCGTTGATTACGTTACAATCACTTGAGTGGAATCTTTAAGCTTTTTAAAGATTCTAATTAGGGTGGTACCGTGGGAACATAGCTCTCGCCCCTAGATAACAATTCTAGGAGCGGGAGTTTTTTATATTTAATTGCAAAAAGTATTTCGTATCATTCTGAATGAAGTGAAGAATATCTCGTTTTGCAAAAGTAGCTAAACAATTGCTATTCTATCATTAAACTGCCGCCAAGCTATTGCTAAAGCAGGACCTTTCTCTAACGTTCGGAGTGATATAAGAAAAAGATTAAAGGAGGTTATAAAATGTCAAAAATAAATATTACATTGCCAGATGGCTCAGTTAGACAATACGATAGTGGAATAAAAGTCATAGATATAGCAAAAGACATAAGTGAAGGATTAGCAAGGGTGGTTTTAGGAGCAAAAGCAAATGGAAGCTTACTTGGACTAAATGATGAAATTTACGAAGATGCAGATGTACAGCTACTGAAGTTCGAAGACGAAGGTGGACGTGAAATATTTTGGCACACAAGTGCTCATATGTTAGCTCAGGCTGTAAAAAGACATTTTCCAGACGCAAAGCTAGCCATAGGTCCTGCAATTAAAGATGGATTCTATTATGATATAGATGTGGAACACAGGTTTACGCCGGAGGATTTAGAAATATTAGAAAAAGAAATGGCTAAAATAGCTAAGGAAGATTTGGAGCTTAAAAAGTATGTGCTTCCGAGAGATCAAGCCCTAGATTTTGTAAAGAAATTTGGAGAAACTTATAAAGTAGAGCTTATAGAAGACCTGCCAGAAGATTCAGAGATTTCATTTTACCAACAAGGTGAATTCATAGACTTATGTAGAGGACCCCATCTGCCAAGTACTAAAAAGGTAAAGGCTGTTAAGCTAACAAGCATAGCAGGAGCTTACTGGAGAGGCGATGAAAAGAGACCTATGCTTCAGAGAATATATGGAACATCTTACGAGAAGCAAAAAGACCTAGATGCATATCTAGAATTCCTTGAAGAAGCAAAGAAAAGAGACCACAGAAGGCTAGGTAAGGAACTAGATTTATTTAGTATGCATGGAGAGGGACCAGGATTTCCATTCTTCCATCCAAAGGGAATGGTATTGTGGAATACTATACAGGACTTTTGGAAAAAAGAGCATGTTAAAAGAGGCTATGGAGAAATTAAAACTCCACTTGTGTTAAATGAGCAATTATGGCATCAATCAGGACACTGGGACCATTACAAAGAAAACATGTATTTTACAACAATTGACGAAGGACAATATGCCATTAAGCCTATGAACTGCCCAGGCTCAATGCTAGTATATAAATCTAAAATGTTTAGCTACAGAGACTTGCCACTTAGATGGGCTGAATTAGGTCAAGTACATCGCCATGAGCTAGCTGGAGCATTACATGGGCTTATGAGAGTTAGAACATTTGTTCAAGATGATGCTCACCTGTTTATGCTACCAGAGCAGGTAAAGGAAGAGCTAATCAATGTAATAGATTTAGCTGACTATATGTATCAAGTATTTGGATTTAAATATCATGTAGAACTTTCTACAAGACCAGAAAATTCTATGGGTACTGAAGAACAGTGGGAAAGAGCTACAAATAACCTAAGAGAAGCACTAGAAGAAAAAGGTATAGACTATATAATCAATGAAGGTGATGGAGCATTCTATGGTCCTAAGATAGACTTCCATCTGGAAGACAGTTTAGGACGTACTTGGCAATGTGCAACTATCCAATTAGACTTCCAGATGCCAGAAAGATTTGATTTAACATATATAGGTCAAGACAACGAAAAGCATAGACCAGTCATGATTCATAGAACTATATTAGGAAGTATGGAAAGATTTATTGGAGTGTTGATAGAGCATTATGCAGGAAAATTCCCTGTATGGCTATCACCAGTACAAGTAGATATATTACCAATATCAGATAAATACAATGAATACGCATATGGTATTCAAAAGAGACTTCAAGAAAAAGGTGTAAGGGTAGAAGTAGATGCTAGAGCAGAGAAAATAGGATTTAAAATAAGAGAAGCACAACTTGCTAAAACTCCTTATATGCTAATAGTAGGAGAAAAAGAAGCAGAAAATGACCTAGTATCTGTTAGAGTAAGAGACCAAGGAGATATTGGTCAAATGGCAGTGGAAGAATTTAATGAGAAAATAGTGAAAGAAATAGAAGAAAAGGTAAAATAACAAAATATATAAGTAAAAGCGACCGAAAGGTCGCTTTTTATGCTTATGCATGCAAATTTAAAACACTTAGATTTTTATATGTTGAAATTAGTAATTGATATAAATATTAGACTATTTTTGCAAAAATTTATCAGAAGGTACTGGGAATACAGAGATTGTTTGTGCTATACTTGATACTGATTTTGTACACTAATTCTCATATTTTGGATATATATTGTCTACATTTGCATTAAGTGATAAAATGTAATATATTGTGATATATATAGGTAGGAACTCGTCATAAAAATGAAGGAAGGATTGTTAAATGAACCTAATACTCTTATTTCAAGAAGATTTTGTTACAGAAAATAAAGTTAGATTAGTGGACAGGAGATTAAGACATGTATTAACTATTCATAGAGCTAAATTAGGAGATAGCCTAAGAGTAGGTCTATTAAATAATAAAATGGGAAAGGGCCTGATAACAAAACTTAATGAGGAAGTATTGGAAATGGAAGTAGAATTGACAGAATTTAGCCCGCCACCATTAAATATACAATTAGTTTTAGCTATGCCAAGACCAAAAGCCTTAAAAAGAATAATTCAAGATGTGACTACTATGGGCATAAAGAAGATATATATTATAAAAACTTGGAGAGTTGAAAAGAGCTTTTGGAGTAGTCCAGTTTTAGAGGAAGAAAACTTATTTGAAAATATGATATTGGGACTAGAACAAGGCAAAGATACGATACTTCCAGAAATAGAAGTAGTTAAGCTTTTTAAGCCCTTTGTAGAAGACCGCATACCAGATATTGTTAAAGGTACAAGGGCAATAGTAGCACATCCTATTGCAGATAAAGAATGTCCAAGGAACATAAAAGAGCCCGTTACTTTGGCTATAGGGCCAGAGGGAGGATTTATTCCCTATGAAATCGATATGTTTAAGAAGCAAGGCTTTGAAGTAGTCAGCTTGGGCAATAGAATATTAAGAGTAGAGACAGCAATCCCAGTAATATTAGGTAGACTTTAGCCTGCTATTCTGAAGGCTAGTAGTGAATCTAGTATCTATGATATAAATTTAAGCAATACAAGCTATATTATTATAGTCTTTTAAATATAATTGTATTGTTGTAATTTTTTTGCAAACTTACTTCGCATGTTACTTGGAGGGGAAAGTAAAATGAATAGTGTGCTAAATGTTGGACTAGATGTAGGTTCAACTACAGTAAAGATGGTTATATTAGACGAGATGACTAATATTCTATACAAAAAATATTTAAGACATTTTTCAGATATTAAAAATACAGTTATTTCCATGTTTGAAGATGCAAAGTCAATTCTAGAAAGAAATAGAATTACAATGATGATTACTGGTTCGGGAGGCCTATCTATTTCTAAAAAATTGGACGTGTCATTCATACAAGAAGTTATAGCTTGCACCAATACTATCGAAAGATATATACCTTATACAGATGTTGCAATAGAATTAGGTGGTGAAGATGCTAAGATAACATATTTAGGAGATTCCGTTGAGCAAAGAATGAATGGTACTTGTGCTGGCGGAACTGGAGCATTTATTGATCAAATGGCTGCCCTTTTGCAAACAGATGCAGAAGGACTAAACAATCTCGCTAAAGAATATAGGACAATATATCCAGTAGCATCTAGATGTGGTGTTTTTGCTAAAACTGATATTCAACCTCTATTAAATGAAGGAGCTGCTAAGGAAGATATTGCAGCATCAGTATTACAAGCAGTAGTAAACCAAACTATAAGTGGATTAGCTCAGGGAAAGCCCATAAGAGGAAATGTAGCTTTTTTAGGCGGTCCTCTGTATTTTATGTCAGAGCTTCGAAAGAGATTTATTGAGACGTTAAATTTAGAAGAGGATAATATAATATTTCCTGATGATTCACAATATTATGTGGCATTAGGAGCAGCCTTATCTTCGAGAAGCGAGGAACCAATCCCCTTTGAATGTCTATATGAAAGGGTACCTGATATAAATAGAATTGATACAGATGAAGAAAATAAGCTTATGCCATTATTTAAGGATGAAAATGAATATATTGAATTTAAAGAAAGACATAATAAACACAAGGTTAAGAGAGTACCTATAGAAGACTATAAGGGAAAAGCTTACTTAGGCATAGATGCAGGTTCTACAACTACTAAGGTTGCATTAATAGATGAAGAGGGAGGGCTATTATATTCCTTTTATGGAAGCAACATGGGAAGTCCTCTACAATCTACAATGGATGCATTAAAAGACTTATATAATAAGCTAAATGATGATATAAAAATAGTAAATTCAGCAGTTACAGGCTACGGAGAGCATTTGATAAAATCTGCCCTAAGAATAGATATTGGAGAAATAGAAACTGTAGCTCATTACAAGGCAGCAGAATTCTTTCTTCCAGGAGTAGACTTTGTCCTAGACATAGGTGGACAAGATATGAAGAGCTTAAAGATTCATGATGGTGTAATAGATTCTATTATGCTCAATGAAGCATGTTCTTCTGGTTGCGGTTCATTCATAGAAACCTTTGCAAACTCACTTAATATGGAGGTTAAGGACTTTGCGAAAGCTGGCTTAAGCTCTAAGAATCCTGTAGATTTAGGAACTCGTTGTACAGTATTTATGAATTCGAAGGTTAAGCAGGCCCAAAAAGAAGGTGCTGATGTTAGTGATATATCGGCAGGAATATCTATTTCTGTAATCAAGAACGCACTATACAAGGTTATTAGGCTTAGAAGTGTTGAGGAGCTTGGGGAGAAAATAGTGGTTCAAGGTGGAACCTTCTACAATGAAGCAGTCTTAAGGGCTATGGAAATTATAGTGGATCGAGAAGTAGTTAGACCTGACATAGCAGGAATAATGGGAGCCTTTGGAGCTGCGATAGTTGCAAAGGAAAAATATAGGGAAGGCTATGAAACTAAACTACTAATGAAGGATGAATTAAAGGACTTCACGTCGGAGATATCAATGAGACGATGTGGATTATGTGGCAACAATTGCCTGTTAACAATAAATCATTTTTCTGATGGTCGTGAGTATATATCAGGAAATAGGTGTGAAAGAGGAGCAGGTATTGAAAAAGTAGAAAATGACATACCTAATCTTTATGAATATAAATACAAGAGACTCTTTAGCCACTATAAGCCTTTAAAGGTTGAAGAAGCAAAAAGAGGTACTATTGGTATACCTAGAGTATTAAATATATATGAGGATTATCCTTTCTGGTTTACATTCTTTACGGAGCTAGGATATAGAGTAGTATTGTCAGGTCGCTCCTCTAAAAAGATTTATGAACTGGGAATGGAGACTATACCATCAGAATCAGTATGCTATCCTGGTAAGATGGTCCATGGACATGTTATTGATTTATTGAAGAAGGGAATTAAGAAGATTTTCTATCCTTGTATAGCTCATAATGTAATTGAGGACGAAACAGCAGGTAATCACTATAATTGTCCTATAGTTACATCTTATCCAGAGACTATAAATGCAAATATAGAAGAGTTAAGAGAAGATGAAATTACATTCTATCACCCATTTTTACCTATAGATGATTCAAATAGACTTAAGAAAAGGATATATGAAAAGTTGGCTAAAGAAGGACTAAGCAAAAGTGAAATTTCTAATGCTGTAGATAAGGCATATATGGAGCTAGAAAAATACAAAGCAGATGTTAGGAAAAAAGGCGAAGAAGCAATTGCCTATATAGAGAGGAATAATATAAAAGGTATACTATTGGCTGGTCGTCCATACCATATTGACCCAGAGATAAACCACGGAATACCAGAGATGATTAAATCCTATGGATTTGCAGTTATTTCAGAGGATTCAATATGTCATTTAGCAGAGGTAGAGAGACCTATTAGAGTTGTAGATCAATGGGTATATCATTCAAGAATGTATAGAGCGGCCACATATGTAGCCAAGCGGAATGACATAGAGCTAGTTCAGCTAAACTCATTTGGCTGTGGATTAGACGCTGTAACTACTGACCAAGTACAGGAAATACTAGAGCGGTTCGGTAAAATTTATACTGTAATTAAGATAGATGAAATAAATAATCTAGGTGCTGTTAGGATACGTATACGTTCCCTAATGGCAGCCATAGCAGAAAGAGAAAAGCGAAACTTTGAGCCAGTAGAGCTTTATGGCATTCAAAAAAGAGTTATTTTCACAGAGAAAATGAAGAAAACCCACACTATTCTGTCTCCGCAGATGTCGCCTATACATTTTCAGTTTTTACAAACTGGATTTAGGAAAGCCGGATATAATATTGAAATATTGCCATCAGTAGATAAAAAAGCCATAGATGAGGGGCTTAGATATGTTCACAATGATGCTTGTTATCCTTCCATTATAACCGTAGGACAGATAATGGAGGCTTTGAAGTCTGGGAAATATGACTTAAACAATACTTCAGTTATCATATCCCAAACAGGAGGAGGATGTAGAGCTACAAACTACATTGCCTTTATAAGAAAGGCCCTAAAAGATGCAGGTATGGGGCATGTGCCTGTTATATCACTTAATGCTGGAGGACTTGAAAAGAATCCAGGATTTAAAGTAACCATACCTATACTAAACAACCTACTTATGGGGATGATTTACGGAGATTTACTCATGAGAGTTCTCTATAAAGTAAGACCTTATGAAAAAGTGCCTGGCTCTGCAAATAAGCTGTATGAGTACTGGGTAGAAAAATGTAAGGATGCTTTGGAAAATGGCACTAGAAAAGACTTCATAAGAAATATTTATGGTATAGTAGAGGATTTTGACAGCCTTGAAATCCATGAGGATATGATTAAACCAAAGGTGGGAGTAGTAGGAGAGATACTAGTCAAATTCCATCCTACTGCTAATAATGATATAGTAGGCATATTAGAATCAGAAGGTGCAGAAGCAGTAGTGCCAGATTTAACTGACTTCTTTTTATATACTGCATTTAACAGCAAGACAAAGTATAGAGAATTATCTGGCTCATATAAGGGCTCATTATTTGCAGGAGTTGCAATAGAAGCAATTGAATATTATAGAAAAGATATGAAAAAGGCATTAGCAAATAGTAAAAGATTTACACCGCCTGTATCTATAGAAGAACTGGCAGAAGGAGCTGAAAAACACTTATCTTTATGTAATCAAACTGGTGAAGGTTGGTTCTTAACTGCAGAAATGGTAGAGCTTATAAATAGTGGAGTACCTAATATAGTGTGCTTACAGCCATTTGCCTGTCTTCCTAATCATATTACTGGAAAAGGCATGATAAAAGAGCTAAGAAGAGCTTATCCTGAATCCAACATAGCAGCCATTGACTATGACCCAGGTGCTAGTGAGGTCAATCAGCTTAATCGTATTAAACTTATGTTATCTGTAGCTTTTAAAAACCTTGAAAAAGAAATAGAATTAAAAGGGCATCAGCAAGAAGCGGCTTTAACACATTAAGATAAGGCTAGAAAGGAAAAAACTTTCTAGCCCTAACATATCATCTAGAGTCTATCTAAATGAAATTTGGATTGTTCACTTTTATTTTGGTTTACTAATAAATAATTCTACAATGATATTACCATATCTATTACTGTTCTGTGTGCCGATGCCTATATGAGTATAATTTGGATTTAGAATGTTTTTTCCATGACCTTCAGAATTCATTAGAGCTTGATGAGCGCTTTCAACAGAAGGGTTACCTGCTAGGTTTTCACCAGCGTGTAAATATTTGATGCCATGACTTTTTAACATATCAAAAGGGCTTCCGTAAGTAGGTGAGTTATGACTGAAATAATTATTGTCCACCATATCTTTAGCCTTTATTCTAGCTACCCTAGCAACATCCATATCTACAGTTAGAGGCTGAAGGTTTGCTTTTTGTCTTTCTTGGTTTACTAGATTTACCATTTGCTGTTCTTCAGCTGTTAATCTAACTACACCTTGTATTGGAGTATCTTTAACATCGTCTATTACAGGCTCTACATCATTTTCTGATACTGTTCCTATTTGATTATGTTTTGTTTTTACGACATACCAATCTCCTGATTTACCTACCGTATTAAGCAAGGTCCCTTTATCAACTCTTTGTATTACATCAGATTCAGTATCAGTACCGTTTCTTATCTCACAATTATCTACTGTGGTTCTAACAGTTTTAACAGTATTCATGCCATCTATTGAAGATTGGTTTCTTAGCATTTCCTCAGTGCCTGGTCTTTGTGGCTGCCTAGCGCATGAAACCGTCAATAACAAGCAAAGAATTACGAGAGATATTTTTTTAAGCATTTTAGCACCTCCATTGTTATTATTAGAAATTAAATTTAAATATATAATTGGTAAAGGTTTCCTAATCAATCTATTTATAAGCTTTAATATAATCATTTTGAAGAACTATAGTATAATTGATAATCAAAGGAAAATAAACTCTCAATATAATAGCGCTACAAATTACCTTAATAATTAGTTACAATTTATCGAATATATATTGATGCCCATATAGAAAAGAGGTGACTTGATGTTTTTTAAGAGTTCTCTTGAAGATAGAGTAGAGAAAGCAAAAAAAAATACAGATGAAATGAACAAACTTATAGAAGAGTACAAGCCTTTTATAGCAAGTACAATTCAAAAAAGAACTGGACGGTTTTTAGAATATGGTCGTGATGACGAGCTGACTATTGGGATGCTAGCATTTAAAGAATCCATAGAATCTTTTAATAAGAATAAAGGGAAGTTCTTAAGCTTTGCAAAACATGTCATTAATTTAAGAATGATAGATTACTATAGAAAAACAAAAAAAGATGGCAAAGTTATTTCCTTAGAAATGATTAGCCAACAGCATGATGGAAGTACTATTGATATAGGAGCAGCAAGAGCATTGGAAGAATATGAGAAAGAAAAGGAAAATGAATCTATAAAACTTGAAATCTTTCAATATAAAAATGAACTGAATAATTGGCAAATTGATTTTTCTGATTTAGTAAAGGTATCTCCAAAGCAGGAGAAGCTAAGAAGTCTTTACAAAGAGGTTGCAAGATTAATAATGGAAAATGAAGAGCTACTTAATATGTTGTTAGATAAAAAAAGATTGCCGATAAAAGAAATTGAAAATCTAACAGGAATACATCGAAAAAAGCTTGAAAGAGGTCGAACATATATAATATCACTAATAATAGTGATGAAGGGGGATTACCCTTACCTAAAGGAATATATAAACTGGAGGTGAGACTTTGCGAGGGATAGTAATGGAAAAAGATAAAAATAGACTTATTATAATGACTACTGATGGTCAATTTTTAGAAATAAAGAACTATATTAATCCAGTAGAAATTGGACAAGAGATAGAAGTTAAAAGTAGCTTTAATCATAAACTTGGAGTATTCAGGAGAGTTGCCTCCATAGCAGCCGCGATTATTTTATTTTTGTCAGGTGGATACGGCGTATTTGGATATCATACTGTCTACGGTTATGTAGATGTGGATATCAATCCGAGGGTAGAGTTGTCATATAATCTATATAAAAGAGTTATTGGAATAAAAGGACTTAATGAAGATGGAGAAAGTATTCTGACGCATGTCAAGGATTATAAAAACAAACCTATTGAAGTAGTAGTAAACAAAGTTATAGATAGTGCCATTAGAGAAAATTACATTAAAGAAAATAGCGAAAATGCAGTACTTGTTACTATAGCAGAAAGCAAAAATGAAATTGATGATAATAAAATATTAGAGGAAATAAATACTCACATAAAGGATTCTTCAATTGAAGCTGAGGTAGTAGTTATAAAAAGCGACAAGAAATCCTACGAAGAAACCAAACAAGATAGCACATCTCCTGGAAAGGCTAAGTTAATAGAAAAAGCAGTAAATGAAAACAAAAACATAGAACCAAGTGAGATTAAGGATAAGTCAATTAAAGAAATATTGAATATTATGAAAGAAAGTAAAAAAGAGAGTAAAGAAGAAGACAAGAAATTAGATAAAGAAATTAAAAACATTGAAAAAGAGAAGAGAGAAATAGAAAAAAACATTAGAAAAATGGAAAAGAAAAAAGAGAATAGATCAAATGATAATAAAGATAAAAAAAGGCTAGAAGACAGAAAAAACAATAGAAAAGGAAATATAAGTAATGATAAGGTAAAAGGAAATACGGAAAGTAAAAAAAGTAAAGATAACAATTCAAGTGGCGATTTCAATAATAGTTCAAAGAATAAGAGCAAGGATAATAATAAACAGGATAAGGCTAACAAGGACAAAAATAATAAATCTAAAGAAACGCAGAGAAAAAATAATGGGAAGAACGATTAAAGAAATAATCCAAAAAAATAATCACATAAACTAAGCCCTTGCACTAAGCTAGGGCTTTTTTCACGGTGCACCCAGCATGGGCGTAAGCTAGTGGGTGAAAGTCCGATATTGAACAAAATCGTAACTAACCAAAGACTGATTAATTACGGTTTTAAAAGTTTATCTTCACATTATGAAAAATTCAGACTATCTTAATGAACTGCCGTATAGCGGACGGTACGTACGGTGGTGTGAGAGGACGGTAAATAAAATAATTATTTACCTCCTACTCGATTTAATATGCGGACTGTATCATTCGCTAAAACATTGAAATAATGATTAAGAGTACCACAATAGACACCACAATGGCAATAACACTATACAATACCTTTCTTCTTATGAAAAAAATTCTTGCCATAATATCACCCCTTGAATATATTTCTAAGTTAG
Organism: Proteiniborus sp. DW1; assembly: GCF_900095305.1. Classification (NCBI taxonomy): domain Bacteria; kingdom Bacillati; phylum Bacillota; class Clostridia; order Eubacteriales; genus Proteiniborus; species Proteiniborus sp. DW1. The sequence goes on from NZ_FMDO01000013.1 coordinate 115,419, forward strand.
GGTATAGTATTCCATATTATAATCTATTTGTAAGAGTAAAGATATATTCATAAAACCTATACTGTAGGATACATTAAATTTTGTTATATGGTATATATTTACAGACTATGACAACTATAATATAATAATTATTAAGTTATATTATTTGGAGGTGTTCATATGAAAATTAGGATTTTAACAGATAGTGCAAGTGATTTATCAGATGAATTAACTAAAAAGTTTGGAATAGATGTATTACCTCTTTCGGTTTTCTTAGGAGATATAGAATATAAAGATGGTGAAACGATAGAACCAAAGGAGCTTTATGATAATATGAGGGCCGGAAAAGTGTATAAAACATCACAAGTAGCCCCTCAAGAATTCAAAAAAAAGTTTGAGGAATATGCAAAGAATAATGAATCCTGTATATATATAGGATTTTCGTCAGAATTATCAGGTACATATCAATCTTCTACCATAGCTAAGGAAGAAATACTAGAAGAATATCCTAATTTTGATATAACCTTAATAGATACTAAATGTGCTTCGGGAGGTTTTGGATTAGTCGTATTAAAGGCAGCCCAAATGGTTATGGAAGGAGCCTCAAAAGAGGATATAGTCAAGGCAACTGAATTTTATGCTAAACACATGGAACATATCTTTACAGTTGATGACCTAGAATACCTCTTTAGGGGAGGAAGAGTAAGTAGAACTGCAGCAGTTTTAGGTTCACTATTAAATATTAAGCCTATATTGCATGTAGACAATGGGAGACTGGTACCATTAGAAAAAGTAAGAGGTAGAAACAAGGTCATAAAAAGAATGATGGATATAATCGAAGAAAGAGGAGTAAGATTAAGTGAGCAAACCATAGGTATGACTCATGGTGATGACTTAGATATAGCTTTAAAGGCTAAGAAAATGATGGAAGAAAGATTTGGCTGTAAGGACTTTATAATAAGAGACGTAGGATGTGCTGTGGGAGCCCATTCAGGACCAGGGACGTTAGCAATTTTTTTCCTAAATAAATAAACTGAAGATATTTTTAAGTAAAGCTTCCTGTACGCTATAAAAAACATAGTATAATATAGGAAGCTTTTAGATTATCGCTAGGGAATAGATTCTACTCAATAATGGAAAGAGGGTAATTTTATATGCAAATACTATATAAAACATGGTATACTATGGCTATATAGTTAAGACATAACCTATAAGGAAAGAGGATGTAGTACTTTAAATTGAAGGAGGTCATTAATTGCCAAAAAAAACATTCTTCAATCTACCAAAAGAAAAGATAGATAAGATTATTAAAGTGAGTATAGATGAATTTACGGAATATTCATATGAAAATGCAAGTATTAATAGAATAGTTGAAAGAGCAGAAATAGCTAAGGGAAGCTTTTATCAGTATTTTAATGATAAGTTAGATTTGTACAGCTACATAGTAGGAAAAGCAGAAGATAGAAGGAAGGCATATATTTTAGAGTCTAGTAAAGGACAGGCTTTTCTTAGTTTTTACAGTTCATTAAGGAATATTTTTCTTGCAGAAATGAAATTTTTCATGGAGCTGCCAAAGCTTGCAACCATATCTCTAGATTTTAGAGAATCACGAGACATGGATTTAAAGAGAGAAGTTCTAAAGCATACTGTTGATACAACTAATATGTTTGAGGATTTGATATTAAAGGGCATAGATAATATGGATATAGATGATAGCATAAACTCTAAGCTTTATGCTTATTTACTTGAGGCATTAAATATTTCAGTATTAGAATACTATATTTACGAAGTTAATTTAGATTATAATAAAACTCTTGATTATATAGATAACATTGTTGCATTTCTGAAAAATGGAGTTAAAGTAAAGAAAAAAGCAATAAGAAACTTTGAAGACAGGTTTTATTAGATGGAGGGAAGATTATGTTCATAGGTAAAAAAGTAAAGCTTAGAGGATTGAAAATGGAAGATGTAGAACCTGCATATCAGTATATGTGTGACCCAGAAGTCTTACTTAATATAAGTCCAGGGATACCATATCCTATGACATTGGAAAGAGAGAAACAATGGTTTGAAAGCCAGATAGCCATGAAGGATACGTACAATTTTGCAATAGAAGATATAGAAACAGGTTTATATATAGGAGGCTGTGGGATAAATAAAGTTGACTGGAAAAATCGGGTAGCTACAGTTGGAATTTACATTGGGGATAAGGACTTTAGGGGAAAAGGCTATGGTACAGAAGCCATGAAACTCCTAATTGATTTCATATTTAACGAGATGAACATTAATAGAATTCAGCTTTTTGTATTTTCTTTCAATGAAAGAGCCATAAGATCATATAAAAAGGTCGGGTTTATAGAGGAAGGCATATTAAAACAATCAGTATTTAGAAATGGTAGATACTATGATGAGATAGTCATGAGTATATTGAAGGAAAATTATGTAAGATAGCGTGGAACAAACGTTAAAGACTCTGACCAAATAGAGTTTTTTACTTTTGCACTGACACTTTTAAGCAAAGTGTAATAAATAACAATTTATTGTTAAATATTGTTAGCTGGATTTGAGCTGTTTAATGTTACAGAATTTATTGACTATTCAATAAAAGTGTTGTATTATAAAAAAACACGATATAATCAGATTATAAATATTAAAAATCAACTGTATATTTTGAATATTACAATTTTATTACACGTAAAAATGTTTAAAATTCAACATTGCTAGACAAACTATAAAAAAACAAGTTGAAATATTCTGTATTATATATTAGAATATAGAAAAGCCTAACTAACATAGCAAATAGGCTTATGCTAGGTAACAAAAAATTTATTTACTATGATAATTAGTTGGTAGATAGTATTTTTTTTATTTAGGGAAATATATCCATTAAATTATTTTATATAAGACAAGCATTAAATTACTACTCAGTACATATTAATAGATTTTAAGAGAGATATGATTTATCATATCTGCTTTTAAAATAAATAATAATCAATTAAGGGGGAAGAAAAATAATGATGAAAAAAAGTTTAGTTTTATTACTAGTGCTGACTTTATCATTTTCAGCATTTCTAGTTGGATGTACTCCAAAAGAAGAAACAGTTGATACTCCAACTCAAACAGATACTCCAACTCAAACAGATACTCCAAGTGGAACTCAAGCACCAACCGAACCAATGGGACAAATTATAATTGGTAATGCAACTGAATTATCAGGTGACTGGGTACCATATTGGACAAATAATGCAGCTGATTATGATATCTATAACTTTATTACAAGTTATTCTACAGTTGACATGACATTTGAGGGAGAGTATTTAGTTAATGAAACTGTAGTAGAAAAGTATGATGTTACAGAAAATCCAAATGGTTCAAAGACATATACTTGGACTATTAGGGACGGTTTAACATATTCTGATGGTTCTCCAATTACAGCATTTGATTACGTAGCATCTGTTATGTTCTGGTCTTCACCACAAATTCAAGCAGATGGAGCGAAAGCTAGCTACGGTTATGACCTTGAAGGTTACAGTGCTTTTAACTCAGGTGAATCAAAAGTATTCTCAGGTGTTAGATTAATTGATGATAAAACTTTCTCTGTTACTATTTCAGCAGAAAGACTTCCAAACTTTTATGAGTTAGCAAGTGCAAGCGTTGGTCCTACTAAATTATCTTATTGGACTGATGAAACAGTTACTATAAAAGATGATGGAGAAGGCTGCTACTTCTCTGACAACTTTACGACTGAAGCTTATAAATCAAGATGGGATGTAGCTAGATTTGGAACTTCTGATTACCCAGCAACAGGACCTTATAAAATTGTTTCTTATGACGAATCATCTAAAACAGCTGTTTTAGAGGTAAACGACAAGTACATTGGGGACTATACTGGTCAAAAACCTAGAATTAAAACAGTTATCTATAAGTTAGTTAATGCAGAGACTTCAATGGATGAGTTAGCAACTGGGCATGTAGATTTATTATCTGGAATAGGAAGTGGTGTTGAAATCAATGCAGGTCTTGACCTTGTTGATAAGGGAGGAATTGCTTACACAGCTTATCCACGTTCTGGATATGGTAAGATTCAATTCCAATGTGACTTTGGACCAACTCAATTTGTTGAGGTTCGTCAAGCACTTGCATACCTTTTAGACAGAAACGACTTTGCTAAATCATTTACTGGTGGTTTTGGTTCAGTAGTTAATGGACCTTACGGTGAATCAATGTGGTTCTACCAAGAAACAAAAAGTGAATTAAACGAAAAACTAAATCAATATTCATATAGTCTTGAAAAGGCAAAAGAAGTACTAGATCAAGGTGGCTGGAATCTAGACAAGGATGGTAATCCATATCAAAGTGGAATCCGTTACAAGAAGTTAGATGATGGAACATTAATGCCTCTTATTATAGAATGGGCTTCTAGTGGTAATGAGGTATCAGAATTATTAGTAGTTAAACTAGTTGAAAACCCAGACTTAGCAGCAGCAGGTATTCAAATTAATGAAACAGTTATGACTTTTAATGAGTTATTAAATTACTTATACCGTGAAAGCTCAAAAGATCCTAAATATGCTGTACCAACTTACGGAATGTTTAACCTAGCTTCAGGCTTTACACCTATTTATGATATGAGTACATTCTATACACAAGATCCAAACATGGTTGAGGCTGGATATAATGATAACTTTATATTTGATGATGAATTAGAAGAACTTTCTAAAGCAATGGTACTAACTGATCCACAGGATAGAGAAGGATTTAAGCAAAAATTTGTTAGCTTCGTTGATAGATGGAATGAATTATTACCTGATCTACCACTTTATTCAAATATTTATCATGACTTCTACAATGATAAGTTAAAAGATTATAATATGAATCCACTTATAAAAATATCTAAAGCAATTCTTTACTCTTATGTAACTGAATAAGTTATAGAAAACTAAAATTATAGCAATTAATAACTCAAGAAATAGGGTATATATATACCCTATTTCTTAAATTAAACATAATTATTTCGAAAAATTAATTATTTAGTAGGACTAATATGTGAGTACAAGTTTATATAATTAAAATTTTTAATAAGACTATAATAAAATTCGAATAAGGCAGGTAATAAAATGATAAAATACACTTTCCAAAGAATTATATATATGATATTTGTATTTTCAATCATGTCTGTTATTCTGTTCACCTTGTACAATATGATACCAGGTGACCCTGCTAGAGCAGAGGTACAGGCTTTAAAGGCTACATTGAAGCCTGGTGAATATGAAAAAGCATATCAACAAGCTAGACAGAGACTTGGATTAGACGACCCACTAATTGTTAGATATGGCAACTGGGCTAAGGGATTACTAAAAGGAGACTTAGGAATGTCTCAAGTTCATAAGCAACCTGTAAGTAAGATTCTAAGTACTCCTCTTAGTACCACAATATTTATTAACATTTTTTCTGTAATTATAGGGCTTGGGCTAACTATACCCTTGGGAATATTCTGTGCTGTAAAGAAAAATTCCGCATTTGACAAAGTGGTACAAGTATTAACAATAATAGGATACAGTATCCCAGTGTTTATTTTTGCATTATTATTTATTTATGCATTTGCTGTTAAGCTTGGATGGTTCCCAGTTAGTGGTATGAAAACTCCTAATTTCCAAGGTACACAGTGGGAAGCATTTAAGGATACAATGAAACATTTAGCTCTTCCGTTGATGGTTATGACTATAGGTTCTCTTGGTGGAATCACAAGATATGTACGTGCTGCAATGGTTGATGCTCTAAGTATGGATTATATAAAAACAGCAAGAGCTAAAGGTTTAAAGGAAAAGGTGGTTATATTCTCACATGCTTGGAGAAATGCACTTCTTCCTGTTGTAACTCTGATAATAGGTTGGTTTATGAGTATATTCTATGGATCTTTAATTATTGAAAGAATGTTTAATCTAAATGGGCTAGGTAAACTACTGATAGACTCATTGAATAATCAGGATTATAATGTGGTTATGGCGATACAATTACTTTATATGTTGATTGCTTTACTTGGTAACCTTATATCAGACCTTAGCTATGGTATTGTAGACCCACGTGTCAGAGTAAATAAATAGGGGGAGGTAAAAACAATGACTGTTAAACAACTCAATGAAAATAATAAAGACAATAAAAATAAGAAAAGCTTTTTTAGCCTCCTCTTTTCTAACCTTTTTGGAAAAAGGAAAGAACTATCCATATTAGAGGAGGAACAGGTTCAAAGTCCTTGGCGAACAGTTATCAGAACTTTTAGGGAAAATAAAGTTGCTATGACTGGGCTAGTCGTATTTTTATTGATTTTTATAACTGTTATGATAGGTCCATTAATTAAACCTATTGATTTATCCTTTTTAGAAACATCTCAACAGAATGTTGCTCCTGGCTTTGATATTATGAAATTCCCAGAATCATTACAGGGAAATGTTGCAGACATATCAGTAGGTCCTACTTTTTCTGTAGCTGCATCAAAAGATGGCAAACTTCATATATGGGGTAAGACTAAAGTTAGTAGTGTTATTGATATTAGAAATTTACCCCAAGATGAGTCAAATAAAACTATAAATTTTGGTAAAGTTGAAAAAGTAGCTGCTGGGTTTGATCATGTTCTTGTTATGAATGACCAAGGGCAGATCTATGCTTGGGGTAGTAATCGTCAACAACAGGCTAATATTCCTATGGAAGTTAGCTATCTTAAAAATATTAAAGATATATATGCGGGTTATCAATGTTCAATCGTGCTAACAGAAGATGGCAGAAGTATCTTTTTTGGTAACCAAATGAATAATGATTATAATGAGTTCCATCCTTACCAAGGACAACTACAAAAAATAGCTGTTACTGCAGATGCAGCAGTAGGACTAACTTTTGATGGTCAAGTTGTTTATTTAGGGATGCAACAAAATGGTTATTCCACAGTACCAAGTAATATGGGAAAAGTTGTAGATATTGCTGCTACAGCTTCTACCATGGCTGCATTAAATGATGAAGGAAAAGTGATTGTTTGGGGTAATGTGACTAAAGGAGAAGCTGATGTACCTCAAACGGATGAAAAAATCGTATCAATTTATGGTGGAAGATATCATTATACTGCAGTAACTGAAAAGGGAAATGTACTCGCTTGGGGTTCAAACTACTATAATGAGACAGTAGTTCCTGAAGAAGTGAAAAAAGCAGATATGGATAGAGTTTACACTGGCTTCTACCAAAACTATGGGATTACCAAGGATGGTAAAATCATTACTTGGGGTTTGAAGGGCTATTTATGTGGAACAGATGACTTGGGTAGAGATATATTTACAAGATTATTAAATGGTGGACGTATGTCTATGACTATAGGAGCAGTTGCAGTAATTATTTCCACAGTTATAGGAATAATAGTAGGTAGCTTATCTGGCTTCCTTGGAGGTAAGGTAGACATTGTATTACAAAGACTTTCAGAAGTAGTAGCAGCGTTACCATTTTTGCCGTTTGCAATGATTTTATCTGCATTAATAGGAAATTCCTTGACATCTACACAAAGGATAGTCTTGATTATGGTTATCTTAGGATTATTATCATGGACTGGACTACAGAGACTGGTTCGTGCACAGGTTCTTTCAGTTCGTGAGCAAGAATATGTTGTGGCTGCAAGGTCATTAGGTATCAAAAAAGCTAATATTATTTTTAAACATATATTACCTAATGTTATTTCCATTATACTTGTATCAGCAACCTTGAACTTTGCAACTAGTATGCTAACTGAATCATCTTTATCATATTTAGGTTTTGGTGTCCAAGCACCACATCCAACTTGGGGAAATATGCTTTTTGGAGCAAACAACAGTGTCGTAATCCAGAATTACTGGTGGAGATGGGTATTTGCTTCCATCGTATTAGGTATATGTGTTATCTGTATAAACCTAATAGGTGACGGCTTACGTGATGCAATTGACCCAAGATCTCAAGAACGTTAAGGGGGGAGAGTAGATGGCACTATTAGAAATTAAAGATCTGCACACTTATTTTGAAACAAAAAGAGGAACAGTAAAAGCAGTAAACGGTGTATCCTATTCTGTCGAAGCTGGAAAGACCCTTGGCATTGTTGGAGAAAGTGGAAGTGGTAAGAGTGTTTCAGCAATGAGTATTATTAAGCTTTTAGATGGAAATGGTTATATACACAAAGGTGAGATTCTGTTTAATGGAAGAAACCTTAAAAATGTATCAATTCGTGATATGGCAAAAATAAGAGGAAATGACATATCAGTTATTTTCCAAGAACCTATGACTTCTCTAAATCCTGTATTTACAGTAGAGAGACAAGTTTCAGAACCTTTTATGATACACCAAGGCATGTCAAAAAAGGAAGCAGCTAAAAAGGTAGTAGAAATGCTATCTCTTGTTAAAATACCAAATCCTGAAGCTGTTGCAAAACAATATCCTCATCAACTTTCAGGTGGTATGAGACAGCGTGTTATGATAGCTATGGCACTTGCTTGTATACCAAAACTTTTAATAGCAGATGAGCCTACAACAGCTCTAGATGTTACTATACAGGCACAGATTTTGAAACTTATGAATGAATTAAAGGCTAAAATAGGAACTTCTATCCTATTTATTACACATGACTTAGGTGTTATAAATGAAATGGCAGATGACGTAGCTGTTATGTATTGTGGTCAAGTAGTAGAAAAGGCACCTGTTAAAACAATATTTGGAACTACTAGTCCTTATTCTCACCCTTATACTGAAGGACTTATGGTTTCTATTCCAAGATTGGATACACCTACAGGAGTTCGTCTAGAGGCAATACCAGGCGCGGTACCACATCCTTTGAATTTACCAAAGGGCTGTAAATTTGCTCCTAGGTGTAAATACGCAACAGATAAATGCCAAAACGAAGAGCCAAAATTAACAACTATTGAAAATGGCCATGAAATCCGTTGCTTCTATCCTAAGAAAGGGGTGAGATCCAATGGTTAAAAAGGAAAATGATAAAAAAGTATTAATTAGAATTCAAAACTTAAAACAGTATTTTCCTGTTAAAAAATCATCTTTCTTTCAAAAAGAGCAACTATATGTAAGAGCTAATGATGATATATCTTTAGATATTTATGAAGGAGAGACCTTAGGTCTAGTTGGTGAAAGTGGTTGCGGTAAGTCTACTTTGGGTCGTAGCCTTTTACAGCTATACCAACAAACAGATGGACGTACCATGTATTATGGTAGGGAACTTGATGAAATAGCACCTGTATATGTTTTAAACACATTAGATAATCTAGTGTCAGAACGACGCAAATTAAATGAACTAAGAAAAAAAGAAGAAGAAGCTCGAAAAAACTATGAATCACTTCAAGAAGGTGATGAAAAATATAACGCTTTAGAGAAACTTCGTATTGCAGAAAAAGAAGCTAGAAACAAATTCCTTGATATAGTACAATTAATTGGTGGATTTATATTAGAGGATGATTTGGAACCTATCTCTAAGATTCTAGTTAAAGAATTTGAAACTAGTATTAAAGCTAGAAAGCTTAGAGATAAAATTAACGAAGAGAAAATAAAACTAGAAGGAGCAAAGGCTCAACTTAAAGAAAAAGGAAAAAAAGATTCAGAGATAAATAGTGAATTATCAGGTTCTTTAGCGAAGATTAAAGATAATGAAAATGAACTTGGCAAAATAGAAAAAGAATTAGAATCTATACGTTTAGAGATTAGCAGTATGTTGAATAAATATAGAGAACATCCTGACTTTGAAAAATATGAGTCTTATAAGGATAAAGGAATTAACTTAGCTAGACTTACTGAAGAAGAAATGAGAATACTACGTAAGGATATGCAGTTAATTTTCCAAGATCCATATTCTTCGTTGAATCCTAGATTAACAGTAGGACAGATTATCTCTGAGGGACTATATGCACACAAGATGTTTTCTAAGAATGATCCAAAGATACAGGATTATTTATTAGAGACCATGGAAAAATGTGGACTAGCACAATATTTTATTCACCGTTATCCACATCAATTCTCTGGTGGTCAAAGACAACGTATAGGAATAGCGCGTTCTGTTGCACTTCAACCTAAGTTCATAGTATGTGATGAGGCTGTATCTGCACTAGACGTGTCAATACAATCTCAGATTATCAACCTACTATTAGATTTAAAAGAGCAAGATGATTTAACTTACTTGTTTATTTCACACGACTTAAGTGTTATTAAATATATTAGCGATAGAGTAGGAGTTATGTATTTAGGTAATATAGTAGAACTTGCCAATACTGAGGAGCTATATGCTCATCCAATGCATCCTTATACAGAGGCATTACTTTCTGCTATACCTACAACTGATGTTGAGAATAAAAAGAAAATTGAAATCCTTGAAGGAGATATACCAAGTCCAATAAGACCACCTTCAGGATGTAAATTCCATACTAGATGTAAATATGCTACAGATATATGTAAAAAGGTTACGCCAGTATTTGAAGAGGCTAGACCTAACCACTTTGTAGCATGTCACCACAGGCTTAATACTAAGGATGAATAATAGAGAAAGGCTTTGATGCTCTATGCTATTGCAAAGAAAAATAGATCGTGCAATGAATTGGCTTAGAGAGAAGAGTAATCCAGGACAAAATAATAGTGAGTCTGCAGATAAATTCTCAGAAGACAATTCAGATCTATATGCTTACGATCCAAAGGCTGAATGGAAAGCTCAGGAAAGTAATGATGCAAAACTAGAAAAGGGAGACATTCTTGGTATATTAATATCTTCACTAATAGTTTTTGGACCAATATTTCTGATTTTGATTATTATACTTATTCTGGTGTTTCCAAGCTTTAATGCTATTAAATGAATCACATTAACAATCAACCACTCGGCATGAGTGGTTGATTGTTTGAGTTAATCCAAAATCAAAAAAATACCTCTAGACAAAATTATTTTTTAGTAGTATAATATCTTTTGTAGTGAAATTTGCATCTTTAGCTCAGCTGGTAGAGCAACTGACTCTTAATCAGTGGGTCCAGGGTTCGAGTCCCTGAAGATGCACCATAGTGAAATCAAGGCTTGTAGAAGTTTTCTACAGGTCTTTTTTGTGCTATTTTTCTCATTTTGTTTATTATTTATTGAAGAAAAAAGTTAGTTATGTTAATTTTGTTTAGAAATATTATCTAGAAATGATATAATATATACTGAACTACTACTATGAGAACTATATAATTCAAGGAACTGATCCTTATAATCAAATGAAAGGTATGATACGGTGTCTGTAGAAAATATAAATATTAAGAAAATAGTCGTACATATACTAGATAGTAATTTACAAATGCCTGTTTTATCAGAAGTTGAAAGTCAATTAAATGATGATATTGTTGAATTCGTGGGAAAACATATAGAAAAAATAGTTAATGACGATAACATGAAGGCTGCAACTTTTATTGAAGAAGACAATAGTATAAAAGCAATTTGTGGGAAAGTATTAAAAGAAGATGGATATTTCTTAGAAGGAACTACTATTATGGCTAATGCTCTGTTCAAAATAATGTACGAGAATGTAGAGATTCCACCAGCAGATGTGATATTTGTCTTATTTAGTTTAGAAAATGTAATGCATATGGGCATACTAAAGCTTAACTATAAACATTCATACATACATCATGTTGAAGCAACAAATAGCGGAATGTTAAATTCAATAATCAAGCAAAGAACTGCTTTGCCATCTATAGGTCAGAAAATAGATGAATGTGCCATTATTAGTCTAGAGGATTTTTCATTGAAAGTTCACGAGAAGAAGCACACAATAAATGAAGAAAAAATATATTATTTTTCAACCATGTTTTTGAAGTGTAGCAGTGACATATCTCTAAATGAAAAAGTAAAGATATTCACAAAGGCAACCAAAAAATTTAGCGAAACTTATTTTGATGAAGACCCAGTAGTTCATGCAGAAATAAAAAAAGCCGTAGTTGAAAGCATAATAGAAAATGAAGCAATAAATGTTGAAGATGTGGCTAAAGCAGTATTTCGAGAAAGCACTGAATTAAAACAGGAATACATAGCTCATGTTGAAAAAGCTGGATTACAAGAAAAAATTATTCCTATTCAAAATGAAAAAATCGTAGAGAGAAACTTTAGAAAACAGAAAATAAAAACTGATACAGGAGTTGAGATTAGCCTGCCTGTTGAATATTATGGAAATCGGGATAAGATTGAATTTATTAATAATTTAGATGGCACAATTTCTATTTTAATAAAGAATATAGGTAAAATAACGAATAATAAATAATTATTCAGGGGGAAAATTACCCCCCTGAGTTCTTTCTATTAACTTTCTTAACCCAAAAATCATTTTCAGAAATCCCGCAAATAGGGCACTTTCTTACCTTTAATCTTTTATCTTTAATAAATATAACTATGTTATTACAGTATGGACACCAGCTTTGACCACGTTTAAGTTTAATATTTCTAGGAATTTCCCTTGTATCAACCTGTTTTGCTTTTTCTATAAAATCATAAATTGTTAACTGTTTATCATTTGCCATCTAAAATCCCCCAACTCATTCTAGAACAATAAACCAAAACAAAGGATTTTTTGTTCAATCTAATTTATTTATAAAATAGGCCTGATACTTTCATTTCATCGGCTTCTGAGAATACAACTGTAAACAGCACTTCTCTAGAAATTTTAGAGAACTTTGTTTTGTAATGGACTCTAGTATAACCTTGTACCCTATCTGCTCCAATTATTTCCTTAGATTCATATTTCCCTAACTGCTTTACTATTTCTTTAAATTTTTGTTCTGTAAGGGCACTGATCATTTGCTCATCAAAATCCTCTGAAAACAAGTTATAATCTTCTTTGCTAATCCCTATAAAAATTCTTTCTGCAGCAGCATCTGCATAGTCTTTGACTTCATCTATACTTATTTTTTCAACTTTTTGACCAGCACATCCTATGAGAAAGAATGCCAAAGAAATTATAATAATAGACAAAATAAATTTATTAATTATCTTTATTTTGCTCATCTCCTTTATTATTCTTTATTATTAGCAGCAAAAATTTTCTTAGATTTAATAATAAATAAAAGGCTTAAAAAGGCAACAAAAGCAATCCATAATTCAATAATCCAAACAGAAACACCTAGCATTTGAAGTATACCTGCTACTCCGTCAAGTAAGAAATGTAATAACAAACTAAGTAATATAAAAACTTTTTTGTCCTTCATAATACCATAGGTGACTAAGAGAGCTGCAGCAATATGAAATAATATAGCAAATACACGCTCTAAGCCTGCAGCTAAAAACAAGCTTGGTGGAGTAGTTATTAATGGAGATAATATCGAAATGTCTACATTTTCACCTGCATTTATTAGGAAGCTAAATAATATATTTGCTACATATGAAAGACCAACTAACAATATTGCCTCAATTCCACCATGACCAATTCCATATGCTAGACCATTTTTCCTATCTAGTTCTTTTTTTAACATGAATTTAAGACCTAAATATCTTGCAACAGTTTCAAAAAGCCCAGCAGTAAAGGCTAGTATTATTACAGCTACTACCATATTATCTGATACAAATGACTGGTACCATGACTTATATGAAATAAAATTTATGATTGGTACTCTGATTAAACCTTGAAATATGAAAAACATTAAGGCACCTATAAGTACGGCTTTAATAGAAATTTTTTCTTTTTTATAAAAATAAGCCACGAGACCTACAGGAAAACCTATAGACAAAAAAAGAGAAGTAAACATAAAAACAATAGATAAGCTACGGACTATAACAATCACCTCGTTTACATTTTATACCTACATTATAACAGTAATGCTCTTCAAGCTCAAATCTAAAATATATTATATAATAAAAAGTAATTTAAAGGAAATCTAGAATTAATTATAGAATAGTATTAAATATATATACTATTTTATGAGGGGGAATTATATGAGTTTTCATAACTTAAATGATCCAGCGGGATTTTCAAATAAAAACTATAATCAAAAGCATTATCAAAACTACTACGGTACAGGCAACAGGGGAGGAGGAACAGAAGAAGTTGTTTCTATTGGTACATGGATAGTTATATTAATACTCACTGCAATTCCAGTGATTAATATTATTTCATTTTTCATTATGGCACTTGGGGTAGAAAATGAAAACATTAAAAATTATGGTAAAGCTTCATTAATAATTGTAGGAATCGGATTAGCTTTGGGCATTCTTTTGGCTGGGTGTTTTTCCACATTTTAGGTTTTTATTCGAAAAAAGCCCCCTGAGATAGAGGGCTAAGTTTGTTGATTAATAAAACCTATTAGAGATTGAGCTGTTAGAGTTTTGTACTTTTTGTCTTACCTTTTGTTGTTCATTTTGTCCTACTGAGGTAGAATTACTTAACGTGGGCACCATACCTGATGTTATACCCATGCCAAATGAGTTAGTATTGTTCATATTTTGCTTTATATAGTTCATTTCTCCAAAGCCTACTGAAGTAGAATTATTTAGGTTTGGCATGGTGTTTGATACTAAACCAGTTGTGAAGCCCTGATTCATGTTATTGTTTATTTTTTGTCTGACACTTTGGAGCTCACCTTGGTTTACAGACTGAGAATTTTGCAGATTAGGAATTCTACCTATAGATTTTTTCATTAGCTCATCCTCCAAGTATAGTTTTCGTAAGCTATTCACTTACACATTTATTATCTGCAATTTGAAATTTAATATATACTATAAATAATTGATAATTTTGATTACTTTACCAATATTTTTTGTTATTATTTAGTCAAACTCTGTTATATCCTATTTAAGTGTGGTATATTATAAATATAGAGATAAAAATTATTCACTAAGTTGAAAGGGGGCTAAAATTTGGAGTTTCAACTGTCTAATAGTATGTTATGGCTCATAGCAGCTGTAGCCTTTGGATTTATTGAAGCTATAACCCTTGGCATAGCTACTATATGGTTTTCTATAGGTGCTTTAATAGCTTGGGTAGTTTCATTATTTGAAACACCATTATGGGTACAGATTGTAGTGTTCTTAGTATCTTCAAGTGTGCTTCTATATTTTACAAGACCTATTGCACAAAAATTTCTTAAAATAGGGCACACAAAAACTAATGCTGAGACAATAAAGGGAAAGACGGGAATTGTTATAAAAGAAATTGATAATATTCAAGGGACAGGACAGGTTAAAGTTGCTGGGCAGATATGGTCAGCAAAATCCTTCAGTGATGAAAAGATCACCGAAGGTAATATTATAGAAATAGTAGATATACAAGGTGTAAAGCTAGTAGTAAAACAAAAAAATGAGGGGGAGAAATCGTAATGGGAGGAATTATAACTATTATTATTTTAGCTTTTATTGCATTAATATTAATTATGACAAATATTAGAATAGTACCACAGGCATATGCTTTTGTTGTTGAAAGACTAGGAGCATATCAAGCTACTTGGGATGTAGGGTTGCATGTCAAGGTACCTTTAATAGATAGAGTAGCTAAAAGAGTTTCTTTAAAAGAGCAAGTTGCAGATTTTCCACCACAACCAGTTATAACTAAAGATAATGTAACTATGCAAATTGATACAGTTGTTTTTTTCCAAATAACTGACCCTAAGCTATTTACCTATGGTGTTGAGAATCCTATTGCAGCAATTGAAAATCTTACAGCTACAACTTTAAGAAATATAATAGGGGATTTAGAGCTAGATGAAACTCTAACTAGCCGTGACACTATAAATACAAAGATGCGTTCAATACTTGACGAAGCTACTGATCCATGGGGAATTAAAGTAAATAGAGTGGAGTTAAAGAATATAATTCCACCAAGAGAAATTCAAGATGCTATGGAAAAGCAAATGAAGGCAGAAAGAGAAAGAAGAGAATCTATACTTATAGCAGAGGGAGAAAAGAAATCAGCAATTCTTGTATCCGAAGGTAAGAAAGAGTCTGCTATCCTAGAAGCAGAAGCTGAAAAACAAGCAGCCATTCTAAGAGCAGAAGCTAAGAAAGAAGCTGCCATTAGAGAAGCAGAAGGTCAAGCTGAAGCTATATTAAAAGTTCAACAAGCAACAGCAGAAGGTATTAAGATGATAAAAGAAGCAGGAGCAGACCAGTCTGTTATTGCTCTTAAGAGCTTAGAATCACTTGCAAAGGTTGCAGATGGAAAAGCTACAAAGATAATTATTCCTTCTGAAATACAAAATCTAGCAGGACTTGCAATGTCACTGAAAGAAATAGTAAATAATGATGAAAATAAATAAAAATCAATGGCGCCTCACATAAGGCGCCATAAGTATTTATTCACTAACTATAATATTTAAATCCATAAGCTTTTTCTGAAGCTCAATAAGATTATTTTTAATAGAATCATAGTCCTCATTTAAGGTTTTATCATCAATGATTTTACCAGTCTTTGATATAAGTCCTTCAAACTGGTCATATACCCTTTGTAATTCTTCTTTAATATCATCCTTAAGCTTAATAGTCTCTACCATATCATACTGAGTATCTTCTAAAATACTGGTATCTAATTCATATACAGAATTCATATTAGGTATTACTGGTTTAATATTAAAGTTATCTTCTATAGCTTGTGCTAATCCTAAAGCCGACTCTTTTTCGCCATGAACTATGAAAATATTAGAAGGTATTTTCTTAAAACCCTTTATCCAGTTTATAAGTCCTTTTTTATCAGTATGACCTGAAAAACCTTCAACACTATAAATCTCAGCTTCTACAGCTATTTCATCTCCTAATAGTTTAACCTTTTTTGCTCCATCTTTAATTATTCTTCCTAATGTACCTTCTGCCTGATATCCTACAAAGACAATACTATTTAATTTTTTCCAAAGGTTGTATTTAAGGTGATGCCGTATTCTACCTGCAGTACACATTCCACTGGCAGAAATAATAACTTTAGGAAATTCATAGGTGTTTAATCTCATTGAATCCTCTTGTGTTCTAATATAGTAAAGGTTTGGAAATTCAAATGGATTATCTCCATTTAATATCAATCTTTTTGCTTCTTCGTCAAAGCAATCAGAGTTGTTTTGGAAAACTTCTGTAGCAGATACAGCCATAGGACTATCAATGTATATTGGGATTTTCATAAATTCTTCTATGTTATCATTATACTCATAATACTTATTTAGTTCATAAATTAACTCTTGGGTTCTACCTACTGCAAATGATGGGATTATGACAGAACCTCCTCTAGTAACAGTGGTATTTATAATATCAGTAAGCTTGTGGACCCTATCCTCTAAGTTTTCATGTATCCTATTACCATAAGTAGATTCAATAATAAGGTAGTCAGCATCTTCAACAAGCTTAGGATTCTTTAGAATAGGTTTGTTAGGCAATCCTAGGTCACCAGAAAATACAATCTTAACAGTCCTATTTTTTTCTTTTACCCAAAGCTCTACTATAGAGGAGCCTAAAATATGGCCAGCATCCTTAAATCTAACAGCTATTTCATCATTTAATTCAATTTTTTGCTCATATAATACAGGTTTAAAATACCTTAGACTTGCGGTGGCATCTTTGACAGTATATAAGGGTTCCACTAATGGTTTACCGGCTCTTTTTCTCTTTTTATTTTCCCACTTTGCATCAGATTCTTGAATATGACCACTATCTACAAGCATTATCTCACATAAATCGCTAGTTGCCTTAGTGGATATTATTTTTCCTTCAAAACCTTCTTTTACTAACTTAGGGATTCTACCACTATGGTCAATATGAGCATGGCTCAATATTAGAAAGTCTATATCTGCAGGATTAAACGGAAACTCTTCATAATTAAGTTTTTCAAGACTACTACTACCTTGAAATAACCCACAATCTATTAATATTTTACTTTTTTCAGTAGTTAATAAGAAACAAGAACCTGTCACTACCCTAGCAGCTCCTAGAAATTGAATTTTCATTTTTGTCCCCCTTTCATGGAATTGTTTGAGGATTTCAAGTATTGTATCTATTATATCATATTGCATATCACAATGAGATATTTTATTATCATTCATACTTTTATTAGAATAGTAAGTCAACTGACTCTATTATGACTAGATAAATCTGTTCATTAATTTTTGCTTTACACAGAACATATGTTCTGATATAATATAGTTAATGAAACATATAGGGAGTGATATTATGATAGACTATGTCATCAATTACTCTTTAGAGAATCATAGAGCTATAGACATTATATATATGAAGGGTATGGAAATAACTAAAAGAAGAATTAAGGTTATAAAGATAGAAGGTGATATCATAAAAGCTATTGATTTAAGAAAAGGTCAAATAAGAAGCTTTAAGAAAAGTTTCATATTATCAGCCATGAACACATCATCTTTAATGCGAAAAGACATGAATACAATAATTCGAAAACAAGAGACTGACAATAATATACAATAAGTAACTTTTTTTAGACTGTATAATACTTATAAAATATAAAGAAGTATAAAGGAGTCCATGTAGATATAGTGCCTCTATGTTATTTTTAGGAATGAGGATTTTTTATTTAATTATATACTTTAATACTTTAGCTTCATAAATAACAAGGGATAAAATCATATAAAAAATATTTCTATTTTCTATATGAATTTTTAATAATTATTCGAAATTTACATTCACTTTCACTTAGAATATAGATATAATTATAATATGGATAAATTTTTCACAAGAGGGGGCGTTTTTATGAAAAAAGACAATTCTAAGGAATTTAAGCATTGTACTGCTTTTTGTCCTAAATGCGGAGCGGATTTATACTATTTAGATGGAGAGTGCTATTGCAAAAATAGTAACTGTAACTGGTCATGTGGGGGATGCACTAGAGCTAAAGAGCTAATTGAAGATAAAATAGAGAAGGAGATGTCTTTTTAGACACCTCTTTCTCTATTTTTAGTGTTCATTTGATTAAGATGTAATTTAGAAAGTGATTACTGTTCTATTTAATATTTGCCAAATCCTTTGCCGCCACCAAATCCACATGAACAGAATATAATTACTAGTAGTATGAAGAAGAACAATAGTTCACTACCTTGATCTCCTCTGCAACCATCTTTCCAATTAGCTTCTACCATAAATACAACCTCCTTATTTTAATTAATATTTGCCAAAACCACCACAACTAGAACCAGAGAAGCATAGGCAGATAATTAGGATTATTATAATCCACCATATAATATCTCCACCAAAAAAACCACAACCTTGTTTACTAGTAGCTTCTGTCATAAAAGTACCTCCTTTATACTAAATAATTAAACATATTTATGTTGTTAATACATTATATGTGATGTAGTTTTTTTGGTGAAAAAGAAGTTAAGTTTTTTTGAATAGTATCTATTTAATTGGTAAGAAATATTATAATGGACTTTTTCTAGAGATATATTTTGGGGATATGGGTATATATGTTATAATATTCAGTTGCTTTTTTGTGATTATCAGAATATAATTATAGTATTTAATCTAAACAAAGGGGTGATTTTAATGGGTAATATAGCGGCTTTTTTTGATATAGATGGAACTATCTACAGGAATTCACTGATGATTCAACATTTTAAAAAGTTAATAAAGTATGAAGTTATAGATCCATATATTTGGCATAGTAGAATTAAACACACTTATGATGAATGGGAAAAAAGATATGGTGATTATGAAGATTATTTAGAAGAACTAGCAGATGTATATCTAAAGGAGTTAAAGGGTGTTAATAAAGCAAATACAGAATTTATTGCAAACCAGGTTATAAATATTAATGGAGATAAAGTATATAAGTATGCAAGAACAAGAATTGCTTGGCATAAAAAAGAAGGACATAAAATATTTTTCATATCTGGAAGTCCTGATTTTTTAGTATCTAAAATGGCAGAAAAATATGGTGCAACTGAGTTTAGAGGAACAACATATGTAGTAGATGAAAATAATAATTTTACTGGGGAAATTATTAAAATGTGGGATTCGGATAATAAGCAGAAGACCTTAGATGAATTTGTAAAGAAATACGATGTAGATTTAGAAAAAAGTTTTGCTTATGGAGACACCCAAGGAGATTTTTCTATGCTTAAAATGGTAGGAAATCCTATAGCTATTAATCCAAATAAAAATCTTTTTGAATCTATAAGGAATGATCCTGACCTTTCAAAAAGAGCACAGATAATAGTGGAAAGAAAGGATATAGTCTATAAGCTGAATTCCAATACAGAAACTCTAAGTGGTTATTATGATTAAACCTTGACAAAAATTGATAATATGGTATATTATTAAATATTGATATTATAAATAAAGATAATAGACAACAACTATATATCAAAAGCTATGAAGAGGACAGTAGTAAAGGGAAGTAGTATACAGAGAAATAATCACTAGGTGAGAGATTATTGCGAAGCCTTTTATGAAAATCACCTCAGAGCTTAATGCTTGAACTAAAGTAAAGCATTACGTAATATGCGTTAAATTATAATGAGTGATAGGAGAGTATTACTTTCCTATAATTTGGGTGGTAACACGGTAAACAATCGTCCCTAGGTCTTTGCGACTTAGGGATTTTTTGATTGAATAACTTTAAACCCATATCGGTAATAAATACTATAACATGTAAACTTACTTCGGTAAATGGAGTTATGAGAATCTTTGATTTGGTTAAATTCCTCATATCAGCGTTACTGACTTTACCTTAGTGTGATTCTCTAGTAGTTTTTTTGCCTACATTCGTTAAGAACTGTAATTATAGTATTAAATCTGATGTTCGCTTAATATTTTTATTGTATTCAATATATTAGTGATTTTAATTAGAAGAAAGGGTGACAAATATGCAAAAGTTTAAAGAGCTATCTAATTTATCAGTATCTGAAAACGAAAAGCAAATATCTGACTTTTGGAATGATATTGATATCTTAACTAAAACAGTAGAAAATCGTAATGGTAATAAGCCTTTTATTTTTTTCGAAGGACCTCCTACAGCTAATGGTAGACCTGGAATTCATCACGTTATATCAAGAACATTAAAGGATTCAGTATGCAGATACAAAACAATGAAGGGTTATCAAGTAAAGAGAAAGGCTGGATGGGACACTCATGGACTTCCTGTTGAGATTGAAGTAGAAAAGCAATTAAAGCTTAAAGACAAGCATGATATTGAAAATTATGGGATAGCAGAATTTAATGAAAAATGTAGAGAATCAGTATTTACCTACGAAAGCCTTTGGAGAGAAATGACTAAGAGAATGGCATATGAAATAGACCTAGACAATCCTTATATTACATTAGACAACAATTATATCGAAACTGTATGGTGGATACTAGATAAGTTCTTTAAAGAAGGATTAATCTATGAAGGACATAAAATACTGCCATATTGTTCAAGATGTGGTACAGGATTGGCTTCACATGAGGTAGCTCAAGGCTATGAAGAGATAAAATCAAACACAGTAATAGTTAAATTTAAAAGAAAGGACGCAGACGAGTATTTCTTAGTATGGACTACTACACCTTGGACTCTAGCTTCAAACGTAGCTCTTACAGTAAGTCCAGATGCCACATATCTAAAGGTTAAATCAGATGGAACAGTATATTATGTTGAAAAGACTTTATCTAAGAGAGTATTTGGAGACCAAGACTTTGAAGTATTAGAAGAACTGAAAGGAAAGGACCTAGAATATATTGAGTACGAGCAGCTGATGCCATTTGTAAAAGCTGATAAGAAGGCGTTCTTTGTAACTGTAGCTGACTATGTAACTACAGAAGATGGTACTGGTATAGTTCACACTGCTCCTGCTTTTGGAGAAGACGACTATAATACAGGTAGAAGATATGACCTTCCAGTGTTACAGCCTGTAAATGAAGATGGTAAATATATAGATACGCCTTGGAAGGGTATGTTTGTAATGGATGCTGATATAGAAATCATCAAATGGCTTCATGCTGAAGGTAAGCTGTTTAAGAAGGAAAAAATTGCTCACAACTATCCTCACTGCTGGAGATGTAAAACACCACTATTATACTATGCTAAACCAAGCTGGTATATAGAGATGACAAAACTTAAAGACCAGCTCATAGCTAATAACAATACTGTAGAATGGTACCCTGATTATGTAGGTGAAAAGAGATTTGGAAACTGGCTTGAGAACCTTAATGATTGGGCTATATCGAGAAGTAGATACTGGGGAACCCCGCTAAATATATGGAGATGTGAATGTGGTCATACAGAAAGTATAGGCTCTAGAAAAGAGTTAGCGGAGAGAGCTATAGAAGATATAGATGAAAATATAGAGCTTCACAGACCATATGTTGATGATGTTCATATTAAATGTGATAAATGTGGTAGTTCTATGACAAGGGTTACTGACGTTATAGATTGTTGGTTTGACAGTGGTTCAATGCCTTTTGCGCAACACCATTATCCATTTGAAAATAAGGAAGGATTCTTTGGAGAATTATTCCCAGCAGACTTTATATGTGAGGGTATTGACCAGACAAGAGGTTGGTTTTACTCATTATTAGCTATATCTACATTTGTAACAGGAAAAGCTCCTTACAAGAGAGTTCTAGTAAATGACCTAATCCTAGACAAAGAAGGAAAGAAAATGTCCAAGTCTAGGGGAAATACAGTAGATCCTTTTGAGTTATTTGACAAATATGGTGCAGATGCACTGAGATGGTACCTACTTTATGTATCTCCTGCATGGACACCAACTAAATTTGACGAAGATGGTTTAAAAGAAGTATTAAGTAAGTTCTTTGGGACTATAAAAAATGTATATAATTTCTTTACACTCTATGCTAACACAGATGAAGTAAATCCAAAGGACTTTTATGTAGAAGTTTCAGATAGACCTGAACTAGATAGATGGATTATATCTAAGTATAACAGCTTATTAAAAGCAGTAGAAGAGGATTTAGAAGACTATGACTTAACAAAAGCTGTTAGAAGAATCCAAGACTTTGCAAATGAAGACCTATCTAACTGGTATATAAGACGTTCTAGAAGAAGATTCTGGGAAACAGAACTAACTGAAGACAAAAAGGCTGTCTACAATACGACGTATGAAATATTAGTTGGAATATCTCAAATGATAGCCCCATTTGCTCCATATCTATCAGAAGAAATCTATAGAAATCTAACTGGAGAACTTTCAGTTCATCTAAGTGACTATCCTGTAGTAAATGAAGCTCATATAGATAAGAAGATAGAGCATAAGATGGATCTTGTAAGAGATTTAGTAGGACTAGGAAGAGCTGCTAGAGAATCTGTGAAGATAAAAGTGAGACAACCAATTGGGAAAGTTCTAATAGATGGAAAGCATGAAGCCGAAATTGGAGACCTGGTGCCGTTAATGAAAGAAGAGTTAAATGTCAAGGAAGTAGTATTTGCAAAGAACTTAAATGAATACATGAACTTTAGCTTGAAACCAAACTTTAGAGTAGCAGGTCCTATATTGGGACCGAAAATTAAAGACTTTGGCAAGGCTTTATCACAGTTAGATGGTTCAGTAGTAGCTCCAAAAATAGAAAGTGGAGAGAAAGTAGTAGTAAACCTTGGAGGAGAAGATTTTGAAGTTACAAAGGACTTAGTAACAGTTACCATAACTGCAAAAGAAGGCTTCACAGTAGCTATGGAAAACAACCATTTTGTAATTCTAGATACCACACTAACAGAAGAACTTATAAACGAAGGCTTTGCAAGAGAGCTCATATCAAAAGTACAACAAATGAGAAAAAACAATGGATATGAAATGATGGATAATATTAAAATCTTCTATGATGGGGATGATGACATAGCTAAAGCAGTCAGTGTTCATGAAGAGTATATCAAGAAGGAAACATTGGCAATTAATATCGAAAGAGTAAGTGATAGCAGCTTTGAAAAACAGAATCTTAATGATCACGAAACTGGTATAATGCTTGAAAAAGTTCAATGAAATTATAAGCAGAAGGAATAGGATTTAATTATCAAGACCTAATTTGAAAAAATATTGAAAAGAAAAAGAGAAGACATACTATACATGTATAATATGTCTTCTTTTTTTGGCTCTTTGTCAATAGTTGGGGTGGAATTGAGTGATATGTATTTCTAAAGTAGACAAACTAATTAATTAGAATTAGATTATCTACTTGGAGGTATTTTTTATGGGAAGCAAATCAAAATTTAGTAAAGAAATAAAAATAAAAGCTTGTCTAGATTATGAAGGAGGCAATATTAGCCTTAATGATATTGCTAAAGAAATTGGAGCTCATGAAGAAACTGTTCGAAAATGGTATCTAAGATACAAAGAACACGGATCTAGTGTTTTTGAAACATCAAATAAACAACGTTCATATAGCAAAGATTTTAAGTTAGCAGTGATAGAGGAGTATACCTCAGGCAAATATTTACAGCTGGACTTATCTGTTAAATATAATTTTAGCGAATAACAGTTTTTAGAGTATTTAAGCTTTTATTCGTATCATCAGATATTTTAGATGCTAATTATAGGTAATCTATCATCATTAATTTAGAAAATATTCTCTTTTGTTGTTTTCTAATATCATGCTTTTCTTATCTTCACATCAATTTTTTATTAACATAAATATACTTATGCTATTTGTACTATTTCTTATATAGTTTTAATAAATGATCTATTTTTTTGTTATATAACAATATGTTATATAATAACAACAATTTATCGAACTACACAAGGCTATTTGTAAAAGAATGACAAAGGTGATAATAGAAAAAAGTAGAATTTCACATTAAATAGAATTGCGTGCATATTGAGTATCCAGACAATATAGAATGCAATTAACTTCAAATATACACTTGGACATGCAGGATTGGTTGGAAAATTTATACTAAATCGTGCATGTTATTTTTTGTAAGGAGGCTAGTTAGATGATTAAAGAAAAAAAGTTTTTTTACATGGCTTTATTATCGAATTTAGTTTTTAATGCATTATCAATTACTTTATTAAGTGAAAATAACTCAAGCCAATTGACAAAAATTATCGCATCTTCTGTAATTATGCTGATGATATGGGGTGTATATATAGTAAAAGTTGGCAGAAACTATACTTTAATTGATGAGGTAACTAGGATTTTAAAAGAGTATGTTAAAGGGAACTTTCTTGTAGAGTTCAAGGAAAATGTTAAGTCACCTCATCATAAAGAAATAAAAGAAGCTATGAATGAACTAAGAGTTCAAATGCAAAGCTGGCTTTATAATGTTTTATATTCTAGAGTCAAGATAGGTGATTATGCTGAGATACTTCAAAGAAATACTAATTCAACTCTAGAAAGCATAAATGAAATATCGAGAGCGATTGAAACTATAGATTTTGGTTCAACTAAGGCTACAGAAGACACAGCGGAAAATGCAGCTATAGCTGAAGAATTACTGAGTTCAAATACAGAAATCACAGAGAATGCTATGAAATTCAGTGCAGTTACTTATGAATCTGCAGATAGAATGATAGAGGATAGCAGTGAAATAGAGAGAACTTTAGAAGATTTTGCAAAGATAGAATATATAATGTCTAAGGCATCCGAAGAAATAGATATGCTTAAAACTCATTTAGGTTCGATTTTTAAAATGAGTGATTTAATTTCTGATATAGCTGCTCAAACAAACCTATTGTCTTTAAATGCATCTATAGAAGCTGCCAGAGCAGGCGAATCAGGAAAAGGTTTTTCTGTAGTGGCAGAGGAAATAAAAAAATTAGCTGAAGAAAGTGCAAAGATAACAGCTGAGATAAAAGAAAATGTTTCTCTTATTGATTTAAATATAGGAAAGGTTATAGAAGAAATAAAGGATGGTACGAAAAAATCAATTGAAATCAGGGAAAAAAGTATCAATGCGAGTAAAAATCTGAAAGAAATAACATATAAAATCAATGAAATGGCTGGCTTTATAAATGATATTTCAAAAAATATAGAACAACAAAATAAAGCAACTGAGTCACTAGCAATAAATGTAGAAAATGCCGCAAGTTTTATAAGTGAGTTAAATAAAACGATTAAGGGTATAGATAATAATATTTCTGCCCAAGTTCAAATGGAAAAGGAAAGTATGGAAACATCTAATAGAATTACTGAAATAGCCATTAATTTTAATGAGTTTACTAAAACATTTGAGAATGAAATAAACAGGGAACTGATAGAAGCTTGTGAGAAAGTAGCAGAGCTAGAAGCAAAAGGGGTGATTACTAATTCATTCCTCGTAGAACTTTCTAAGAAAACGGGTATATCGGAATTTTATATTACTGATTCCCAAGGAGTAACTGAATACTGTAACAATCCCAATGGTATAGGCTTTAAAATTTCCAATGATCCAACTACACAAGCCTATGATTTTTATAAAATACTATTAGACCCAAGCTTAAAGGTGTGTCAAGAGATGAAAATTAGGGACATAGATGGTGAATACTTTAAATTTGCAGGAGTTTCCAAAAAAGGTAAGACAGGTATCGTACAAGTAGGGCTTCATATTGATGATTTGAAGGATTTTAGAGGGCAATATGCAATAGAATAGCTTTTACTAAGTCTGATTATTAATTGTTACCAAAAAAAAATCTTAAAGTTAAGTCAATTTATAAAATTTCGACAATTCAAATAATGTTATAATTGAGTGAATAAAAAAACGTTTTCATAGAGACAATGTCTTTGTTTAATTGTTAGGTAAGTCTTAAACATTGTTTTTCCTATATTATATGGAGGTGATACAATGAAGTCTTTTAAATTTTTCAAACCACAAACATTAAAAGAAGCAAGTGAATTACTTATAGCTCATGGAGAAAACTCCCATATATTAAATGGAGGTACAGATTTAGTTGTAAGAATGAGAGAAAATCTAACTACACCTGATGTGATAGTTGATATCAAAGGAATAAAGGAATTACATAAAATAAATTACGATGAAAAAGAAGGACTTTTTGTAGGTGCTTGTGTTAAATTAAGCGACATGGCACATAATAGAGCCGTTGTCGAAAATTATAGTTTTTTAGCAGATGCAGCTGAATCAGTGGGTTCTGGACAAGTTAGAAACCTTGCTACTATGGCAGGGAACAATGTAAATGCATCACCACTTGCAGACACTTCAACTCCATTATTAGCATTAGATGCTGTAGTTTGTATTTATGGAACAAATGGTGAAAGAGAAGTATCTATTCATGATTTTTTTAAAGGTGTTAGAAAGACTTGCTTAACTCATGGTGAGATAGTTACTGGGATCAAGATACCTGTTTATAAAGATTTAAGGGGAGTATTCACTAAAAACTCCAGAAGAAAAGATGTAGACTTATCTACAGTATGTACTACAGTAGTAAAAATAGGAAATGAAATAAGAATAGCAATGGGAGCAGTAGCTCCAACTCCAATAAGAGCTTGGGAAGCCGAAAAACTTGCAAAGGTTGCAGAGCTTACAGATGATGTTATTAACAAAGTTGCAGATATGGCAGCATCAGAAGCTAAACCCATAGATGATGTTAGAGCATCTAGGGAATATAGATTAGAAATGGTTAGAGTAATGGTTCGTAGAAGTCTGGAAGAACTAAGAGCTTAATAGGAGGTGAAGGCCCATGAAATATAAAGTAAGCTTTACTTTAAATAATGAGAGAGTTGAACATGAAGTTGAGACAAATAAAACCCTTCTTAGAATGTTAAGAGAAGACTTTGACCTTACTGGAGCTAAAGAAGGTTGTGGACAAGGGGAATGTGGAGCTTGCACTATATTATTAGATGGAAAACCAGTAAATGCTTGTCTTGTATTAGCAGTAGATGCTGATGGAAGGGATATTTTGACTATAGAAGGATTATCAAATGGAACAGAGTTAGATAAACTACAAGCTTCATTTATCACTCATGGAGCATTACAGTGTGGATACTGTACTCCTGGAATGATAATGGCAGCAAAGGGATTATTAAATGAGAATCCTAATCCAACAGAAGAGCAGATAAAAGAAGCTCTTAGTGGCAACCTTTGCAGATGTACAGGATATAAAAAAATTCTTGAAGCTATAATGGCAGTAGTAGAAAAATAGAGAGTATTTGTAAAGGGGGGTGTAATATGAAATATGTAGGTCAAAGACTTGAGAGAGTAGACGGTATCAAGAAAGTAACTGGAGATTTAAAATATGTTGATGACATGAAAATGCCAGGAATGCTTTATGCAGCTGTTAAAAGAAGTCCATACCCACATGCAAATATAATAAATATAGACATAAGCAAAGCTGAAAAATTGCCTGGAGTAAAAGCAATAACAGTAGGAAAGGATTTTCCAAAGAGAGTGGGATTATATCTAGCGGATAAGACATTCCTTGCTGTTGACAAGGTTAGATATAGGGGAGAAGCTGTAGCAGCCGTAGCAGCTGAAACAATAGAAATAGCAGAAGAAGCAGTTAGACTTATAGAAGTAGAATACGAAGAATTAGAGCCAGTAACAAATGCCTTAGAAGGTATGAAGCCAGGAGCACCACTTGTGCATCCAGAACTCGGAAGCTATACACATGCTCCAATATTTCATACGATACCAGGAACAAATATTAGTGAGCATTTTAAGTTGAGAAAGGGTAATGCTGAAGATGCATTTAAACAAGCAGACTATATATTAGAATCTGAGTTTTACGTTCCACACATTCAGCACTGTCCTATAGAAAACCACGTTGCAATAGCTAAGTACGATAGAGATGGTAGTTTGACAGTATGGGCAAGCTGTCAATCTCCATATGCAGTTAGAGCAGCACTATCATCTGCATTTGAAATACCTCTAAACAAGCTAAGAGTCATTTCACCAGCAATAGGTGGAGGATTCGGAGCAAAAGCTGGTACAACACTAGAAGGTATAGTTATACCACTATCTATGAGAACGGGAAGACCTGTTAAGTTAACTTATTCTAGAGAGGATGAGTTTGCTAACTCATATGTAAGACAAGCAATGCACTCAAAATTCAAAACAGGCGTAACTAAAGATGGAAAGATTATTGCTATGAATGTTGAATTCGTTTGGGATGGCGGTGCATATACAGAATATGGTGTGAATATTGCAAAATCAGCAGGGTTTGCAATGGCAGGTCCTTATGAAGTTCCAAATATTCATGGTGATTCGTATTGTGTATATACAAATCACCCAGTAGGAGGTCCATATAGAGGATTTGGAATGGCTGAAATTCACTTCTGTATAGAGCAAAACATGGATACAGTGGCTAATGCAATAGGAATGGATCCAGTAGAATTTAGAAAATTAAATGCACATAAACCAGGTGGAAGAACAGCTACAAATGCACCAGTGTATGAAAATTGTGGATTTGTAGAATGTATAGATACTGTTGTTAAAGATATTGATTATTATACACCATCAGAACAGCCTAGTGATCCAAGGAAGGTTAGAGCAAAGGGTATCGCATGTGGAATGAAGGCTCCATCAATGCCAAATAATGTAGCTTCTTCAGCTATTATCAGATTAAATGAAGATGGGACAGCTTATCTTTCAGTAAGTGCTCAGGATATTGGCCAAGGTTCTGATACTACACTAACACAAATAGCTGCGGAAGCATTGTCATTAGCACCAGAAAAGATAACAATAAATACTGGCGATACAGCAAATACACCTTACGAGTGGCAAACAGTTGCTAGTAGAATTACTTTCTGTGCAGGTAATGCTGTACTAAAGGCAGCAGAAGATATAAAGAAACAGTTAATAGAGCTAGCAAGTATTAAGCTATCAATATATCCTAGAGATTTAAAACTGGAAAACGGGTATGTAGTGTCCACTCAATATCCAGATAAGAAGGTTTCATATGCTGAATTAGCATTAGGTCTTACAATGCCAGATGGTTCGGGAGTTCATGGCCCAATTATAGGAAGAGGCTCATTCATACCAGAGAATGTTAAGGACTTTGATATAGAAACAGGACAAGGAGACAATCCTGTAGCATTTTGGACATATGGAGCAAATGCAGTAGAGATAGAAGTTGATACAGAAACAGGACATATAAAAGTTCTAAAGGTAGCATCATGCTGGGATGTAGGAAAGGTAATCAATCCAACATTAATAGAAGGACAAATCGAAGGCGCTATAGTTCAAGGTCTTGGATCAGCATTATTTGAGGAAATAAAACTAGATAAAGGTAAGTTCTTGAATCAATCATTCATGGACTATAAGATACCAACTATAGGAGATATGCCTGAAATGATAGTTAAATTTGTAGAAAATGAGCAACATGATGGACCATTTGGGGCAAGGGGAATTGCAGAACCTGCAATGATACCATCAGCTCCTGCTGTGGCAAATGCACTATATAATGCACTAGGAGTAAGAATTCATCAAGCACCTTTAACTCCAGAGAGAGTATTGAAAGCCTTAAAGGAAAAAGAGAATAATTAAAATGATTACCATAATTATCAAATATATGTGCTCACCTGTATTAAGAGAGTTATCAGGTGAGTACATTGTAAAAGCAGAAAAACAAGTCACTGGTTATTGCAGCACTTGTTACAGATATAATGTCATCCATTATCCCTAGCAAATTTCGTCGAAAACAAATTAGATTATTGAATGTACTTACCTAGCTTTTATTTAGCTAGCAGCTAGGTAATGTATATAAACTGAACAAATTAATTTGTCAGAAAATTCTAAAAAAGGGGGATTTAAATGATGGAAAACGTCAAACAGCATGAGCCTATCAGAAATTCTTTAGAACAGCTTGGTGTTGGCAAAACAGTTCTTTTAGGTTTACAGCACACATTTACAATGTTTGGTGCTACAGTATTAGTCCCACTACTAACTGGACTTAACGTATCAGTAGCTCTATTCATGGCTGGAGTTTGTACCCTAATTGGACACTTTATTATGAAGAATAGGGTGCCAGTATTTCTAGGGTCATCATTTGCTTTCATTGCACCTATTGGGGCAGCAGTAGCATTAGCAAGTGCAAATGGTATTGATAACGGATTACCATATGCAACAGGTGGTATCGTAGTAGCAGGATTACTTTATGTGGTAGTTGCAGTACTTATTTACTTCTTTGGAGTTGAAAAAGTAATTAGTTTCTTCCCACCAATAGTTACTGGTCCAATAATCATGGTTATAGGACTTAAGCTTGCACCTACAGCTATCAGTATGTCATCAGAAAATTGGTTCTTAGCAATTGTTGCATTTTTAGTAGTTGTAGTAATAAATGTTTTCGTTAAAGGTTTCCTAAACCTCGTTCCTGTAATATGTGGACTTATTGTTGGTTATGTAGTAGCAATAATTACTGGAAACGTAGATTTTACAGCTGTTCAAGAAGCTGCATGGTTTGGGTTACCAGACTTCACTATAGCTAAGTTTGATTTCCAGTATATTATGGTAATTGCCCCGGTTGCTCTAGCTACAATAGTCGAGCATATTGGAGACGTTATAGCTATAGGAGCTACAGTTGAAGATGATTTCACAAAAGACCCAGGTCTTCATAGGACTATGTTGGCAGACGGTTTAATGACTTCTTTATCTGCACTTGTTGGTGGACCAGCAAATACTACTTACTCAGAAAATACTGGTGTTTTAGCATTGACTAGAGTATGGGATCCATTAGTAATGAAAATAGCTGCTGGATTTGCTATAATTCTTGGTGGATTACCAAAGCTAGCTGCAATTATTAGTACTATTCCAAATGCAGTAGTTGGAGGTATATCAATAATACTATTTGGTATGATTGCAGCCATAGGTCTTAGAACAGTAGTTGAAAACAAAGTTGACTTTACTAAATCAAGAAACCTGATAATAGCTGCAACAATATTAGTTTTAGGTCTTGGCGGAGCTGTATTGCCTATTAATTTAGGATCTATAAGCTTCTCAATGGAAGGAATGGCATTAGCAGCAATTGTAGGTATTATCCTAAATAAACTTTTACCAGAAGCACAATAATAATAATAAATTAATATATACATGTAAAATCCCTATCACACTGTGTATAGGGATTTTATGTGTTAATAGCCGTTAGGATTGCTTTGACGACTATAATTTATTCATTAGAATAGAGCAGTTTTTTTAGCAGGTTCAGTCTTAGCTATCAGTTTACCTTTAGTAAAGTTATATAGAACTTCCTTTTTCTCATTAAGTGCATTATAGAAATTATTAGAGTTAAGAATTATGAAGCTTGCTGGATTTCCTTCTTTAATGCCGTAGCTATCTCCTAGGTGAAGAGTTCTTGCAGCATTATGAGTGACCAGCTTATAGGAGTTTAGAATTTCTTCATAACCCATCATTTGGCATACATGCAAGCCCATATGGATTACATCCCTCATATTACCATCTCCTAGAGGATACCAAGGATCAAATATATCATCATGTCCAAATGAAACATTTATGCCATCTGCAAGCAATTCTTTAACTCTAGTTATACCTCTACGTTTTGGATAAGTATCAAATCTTCCTTGAAGGTGAGTATTTACTAATGGGTTAGCAACAAAGTTTATATTGCTCATTCTTAGAAGTCTAAATAATTTATAAGCATATGCATTGTTATAGGAATGCATTGCAGTAGTATGGCTAGCTGTAACTCTTTCCTTCAAACCAGATTCATAAGCTCTAGCAGCCAATGTTTCAACAAAGCGTGATTGTTCATCATCTATTTCATCGCAGTGAACGTCAACTAGCTTTTCATATTTTTCAGCTAGCTTCATAATAAAGTTTAAGCTTTCTACACCATACTCACGAGTAAACTCGAAATGAGGAATAGCGCCTATAACATCAGCACCCATCTTCACAGCATTTTCCACTAATTGTTTACCATTAGGGAAGCTCATAATACCATCCTGTGGAAATGCAACTATTTGAATATTAACCTCATCCTTTAAATCATCTTTTAGCTCTAACATAGCTTCCAAAGCTATTAGTGTTGGATCTGTTACGTCAACATGTGTACGAACATGTCCTATACCATTTGCAGCTTGTTTTCTTATGGCATTTCTTGCTCTATCCTTTACATCTTGCTTAGATAATTTTTCTTTTCTTTCAGCCCAACAAGCTATTCCTTCAAATAATGTACCAGATAAGTTCCATCTAGGGTCACCTGCAGTAAGAGTAGCATCAAGATGGACGTGAGATTCGATAAACTGAGGCAATACCATGCAGCCATCACAGTCAATTATTTCATCACCAGGAATTGGTTCAATATCAGGAGCTATTTTTTCAAATTTTCCATCTTTAACTAGAATATCTGTTTTTTCAGTGCTGTTTTCAAAAAATACATTTTTAACTAACATTATATTAATCCTCCTCTTTTTAGTATATATTTAGTTAAACTAGGCCTTATTTTTTTTAATAACTTCAGAAATAAAGTATATAACTGCAGAAACTACAAGTGAGTTTATAGGAGCGATACCCCATTTAATGAATACACCTGCTAATGCGCCTGCTACAACTGCGACGATAGCACCTACATTTACTATTTCTGGCTTATAATTGGGATCCTGATATTGAGTTCTATTCATGAAGTAATGAATTATAATCACAACCCCAACTGGTGGAATCATACCTCCAAGCAAGCTAAGATATGATACGAAGTTGTTATACAACCAAACTGCAGTTACTGTACCAATACCACCGCCTATTAAAATCAAAGGTTTACTTTGAATCTTAGTTATGTTAGCAAGTCCTAGTCCAGCAGTATAAAGAGCGTTGTTATTTGTAGTCCAAATGTTTAGTCCAAGGACTAATATAGCTGGAAGCATAAGACCTTGAGCAATAAGAATATCAAATATATCAGGATTTCCAGTAGTAGCTCCACCTACAGCCCCAAATATAAACATTATACAGTTTCCAATAAAGAATGCTATAACAGTTGACCAAACTGCACTCTTAGAAGTCTTTCCAAAACGGGTGAAGTTTGGTGTACTTGTCCCTCCACTTACAAAGTTACCTATTACTATAGTAAGAGCAGCTGCCATAGTAAGAGGCTGAACAGGCACTTCTGAAAAAACGTTTGCAAAACCTCCAACTTGACTTATACCATAATTTACTGAATAAACGCCAAGGATTGTTATTAATGGCACAGCAATTGAACCTAAAACTGCAAGTGCTTTAAATCCATAATAGGCAGTAGCTGTCATTGCAATTCCTGTAACTATAACTAATAATGTAGCGTTGAGATTTAACATTTTAGCAACTGGTAATGCAAACATGGCAACACCAACACCAAACCAGCCAATTTGTGTAAAACTAATTAGAACAGAAGATAGATAAGAGCCTTTTTCACCAAAGGAACGTCTTGCCAATAAATCCATTGTAAGCCCTGTGTTTTGACCTATATGAGCAAGAAGTGCAGTGTAAGCACCTAAAAAGGCATTACCTAGAATCATTGCAATAAAGAAATCCTTCAAGGTTAGGCCTAATCCTAAGTTACCACCTGCAGTCATACTTGGTGAGAAGAAAGTAAAACCAACTAGAACCACCATTAATGACCAAAAACCTTGTCTGCTTTTTTCATCTACCGCTGATAAAGAGTGCTCAGTGTCGACATTTTGTTTTTTTGCTAATTCTGACATAAAAACTCCTCCTTTATATTTTTATGCAACCACTTACAAACTAGGTAAAAATATAAGGTTAATAGTACGATTTATTATGTGCTATGGAGTTTATAATGATGTCATAAATGTAAACGGTTACATTTTATTATATATAGTTAGACATAAAAAACATAAATCCTTCTCAATTTTAAAATTTTTAAAACAAGTTTTCAATACCATGTACAATAATTAAGTTTCAAAGTGGATTTAGAGTATACTATGTAGTATTAGATCCCAAATTAGCTTGTTTATAAGCTAAGAAAGATAGGATTAAAATCTGTTGGCCAGTAGTTTTCTAGTAAAAAATCATAAGTTAAAATCATAGAAATCAAAATATAAGTTTATTAATATATTGAAAATATATAGGATTTTTACAAAGTGAAGTGTTTTTTTATGTTTTAGAAGGAAAAAATAATTCAAAAGAGAATCTAAATATGTAAACGTTTACATTTGAATGTCGAAAAAATTGCTTAACACATATTATATTAGAGGAGGAGTAGAATTGATACAAAAAAGAAATATTACTTTATTAACTGTTTCTTCAATTAGTATTTTCTTTATTTGGTACATAATTTTCTTTAGTAGTTTACCATCAGCACTTAATAGAATATTAGAAATATTATTATCTGTACTATTAGGAATTTCTATTGCTAATCTACTATGGGAAAATAGATTACATACATTAGAGAAATGTTGTGAAATTATTGATAAGAATAGATATGATGAGTCAATGTCTGATTACAAAGTACATAGAAAGCTAAAAAGGTACATAAATTCACTATCAAACCTTTTTAGGACATCTAAAGAAGCATATAAAAAGACATTAGAGACAAGTGTAAAAGTTGCTCAATCCATGATTTACCTAAATGAAACTATTAAAGAAATGGAAGTTGCTACAGAGCAAATAACTTCTTCTACAGAAAATTTAGCAGAGGGAGCATCAGACCAGATTCAGTCCTTGAAGAACATACTAGACTCCTTGGATGTTATTTATTATGATTTAGAAAAAATAACGAATAAATCTTATGAAAGTGTTGAAAGAGCTGATAGATCTTATACTAGTGCTAACGAGGGGAAGGGATTAATCCTTGAGACGAAAAATACTATAGATAAAGTATATCAATTAACTACAAGACTTCTAGGTCTTATAACAGACTTAAATAACCAAACAGTTAGTATATCACGATTCGTAACTACTATTTCAGAAATCTCTAACAATACCAATCTTTTAGCTTTAAATTCTTCCATAGAAGCTGCTAGGGCTGGAGAGCATGGAAAAGGGTTTGGAGTAGTGGCTAGAGAAATAGGAGTATTGGCTGAACAATCAAGAAAAGCTTCTAATGATATTGAAGTTATACTTAATGACACGAAAACAAAGTTGAATGAGCTAACTGTAGTATTAAGCGACAATTTAATTGAAGTGGAAAAAAGTATAGATATTGTTAATAAAACTAATAACTTCTTTGGGATAATTGAAGAAAGCACTTATTCATCTAAAGAAAGTATAAAGGACATTAGTAATTTTGTAAATGCAATTAAAGAAAAGGGGCAAGAAATTATAAACTCTGCTAGTGGTATTCAATCAGTTTCAGAAGCTAATGCGGCTGGAAGTCAAGAGTTAAGTGCAATGGCTCAAGAAATTAATGCTTCATTTAAAGACATTGTAACTAGTACAGAAGCATTGGCAGATGAAGCAAATCAGCTACAGCAAAGCTCTGCTTCTATGGCAATGGAGTCATACATGTATAATAAGGCATTAGAATTAATAAAAATAATAGATATGAAAAATCTTAATAATGATGAGTTATCAAGTATGGCAAAGCAACTTAAGCTAGATGATATATACATAGTAAATGACAAAGGAATTATTGTAAATTCTAGTGAAAAACAAGCTATTAACTTGGATTCTTATGAAATAGATCCTATTTCTAAGAAAGCAGCAGAAAGTAGTGCTGAATTCCTAGCGACTCCTATAAGAAAAAGGGTAGAGGATAATCAGATGTACAAGTTTCTTCATGTTCCTTTTAAGGGAGGAGTTGTTACAGTGTCTCTTTCTTTAAAATCTTTACTCAATATATGAGTGTTTGGACGGACAAGTATAGATCCGTCCTTAAAATGTTTATTTATACAATTAATAGTGATATAATTATGTAAAATATCATTATTATGGAGTGATATTATGTCGAACATAAGAAAAATATCTGAATTGGCAGGAGTTTCTGTGGCTACTGTTTCTAGAGTACTAAATCATCCAGAGACAGTTTCGGAAGAGACAAGGGATAGGATAATTAAAATTATGGAAGAGATAAATTATGTCCCTAATAGCATTGCCAGAAGTTTAAGTACAAATAGAACAAGTACTATAGGACTAATCATACCTAATATACTCAATCCGCTTTATCCCAGTATAGCTAAAGGAGTAGAGGATATATTCTTTAAGAAAGGATATAACATACTTCTTAGCAATACAGAAAATGATGCTAAAAGAGAAAAAGATTCTATTGAAATGCTATTAAGCAAGAAAGTAGATGGCCTTATAATTTGTTCTAGTACTTTAAAAAGAACTGAATTAGATATAATTTTAAAACAAAAGGTTCCACTAGTATTAGTGGGTGATTATATAGAGGATAGTGATATAAGTATTGTATATACAGATTATAAATTAGGTGGATACTTAGCTACAAATCATTTAATAAAGACCGGCTGCAAGATAATAGCCCATATAAGAGGACCTATGAATAATAAATCAAGTATGCAGAAACTAGAAGGGTATAAGAATGCCTTGTTAGAAGCTGGTATTGAATACGATGAGGAATATATTATTGAAGGAAACGATCAAATTGATGGTGGACAACTAGCAATTAAAAAAATGATTAAGAAAAAAGGAAAGCCAGATGGTATATTTGTGGCTAATGATTTAATGGCTTTAGGTGCTATAGAGGCAATAAAGGTGTTAGGTTACAAAGTACCAGAAGACATTGCAATAGTTGGATTTGATGATATTGATGTAGCATCGCTTATAGAGCCAAAGCTAACTACAATAATCCATCCAGTATATAGAATGGGACTTACATCAGCCAGACTTTTATTAGACTTAATAACTAATGAAGAAGAGGATTGCTTTAATCAAAAAATATTTATTCAGCCTATGTTAAAAATCAGGAAATCCTGTGGATATGATAATAGAATTGAAGAAATATTTAGTTAAAGGGTGATATTATGAGCCTATCAGTAGATTTTATGGGTATTAAATTAAAAAACCCAATTATTGTAGCAGCAAGTCCTTTGTCTGGTAATGGTAGTATGATAAGTAAGGCCATTGATGCAGGGGCAGGAGCAGTTGTAACACAGACAATAGCTAATGAAGTTAGACTTAATGTAAGACCTAGAATAGCGGCTAATTCTCTTGGTATGCAAAATATTGAACTATATAGCAATATAACTTTAGAAGAATGGGAAAGAGAAATATATTATGTAAAAGAAAAGGATGCAGTAGTTATAGCAAATATTTTAGCCCATACACCTTCAGAGATGGCATATATTGCAAAAAAAGTTGAGCGTTTTGGAGTAGATGCTATTGAGCTAGGGATATCTATTCCCCATGGAGAAGGAGTAGAGCTGCTTATAAGTAATATACAAAGATTATACAACTTGACTAAAATGGCAGTAGATTCAGTAAATATTCCGGTTATGGTTAAGCTTTCTCCTAATGTAAGTAATCTAACTGAACTAGCTAAAGTTGTGGAAGAGGCTGGTGCGTCAGCTATAAGTGCTATAGATACAATTAGGGCTATTATTGGAGTTGATATAGACAAAGGTAAGGCTATGCTGCCTACATACGGCGGGTATTCTGGAGAAGGCATTAGACCTATAGCTTTAGCAACAGTTGCAGGTATATCTCAGGCTGTAAAGATACCTGTTTCTGGCATTGGTGGAATAGAAAATTATAAGAATGTGATAGAATATATAATGTTAGGGGCAAGTACTGTTCAGCTCTGTACATCACTGATTATGAATGGATATGGTAGAATTAATGAGATATTAGGTGATTTAGAGAATTGGCTTGAACATAAAGGATTTAATTCTTTAGATGAGATACGTGGACAAGCATTATCATCCTTAAAATCCTTTGAAGAAATATCTATAGAACCATACATAGCAAAGGTTTCAAACGTATGCAATATGAATGATTGCAATATTTGTATAAAATCCTGCATGTATGGTGCTATTTCTACAAAAAATGATATAATAGTTATAGACGATTCTAAATGTACAGGCTGTGGTTTATGTGTCAGCCTATGTAAGAAAAAATTTATATATTTAGACTGGTAGTTAGTGGTGTGGGTATCTTATTGTAAAGTGGGGTGGTAAGATGTACAAATATTCGGGGATTACGGTAAGTGAGTTGCTAGAACTTGAAATCATGAGGGATGCAAAGATTTTAGGTGGGCAAGCAGGATTAAACAGAAAAATAACAAAATTGAATGTTATGGAAGTGCCTGATATTTTAAATTGGGTTGAGGATGGAGAATTTTTGCTTACTACAGCTTATTCTATAAAGGATAACTTGACTAAACTCCAAGAACTTATTCCAGAGTTGAATAAAAAAGGTTTAGCTGGATTAGGTGTGAAGACTAAGAGATATATAGAAGATATTCCTTATAGTACCTTAAAATTAGCCAATGAACTTGGATTCCCTCTAATAGAAATACCACTCGAGATTTCCTATTCTGATATTATAGCTGATGCATTGACTGAAATTGTAAATAATCAAACTAGCATACTTTGTAGGATAGACAATATTCACAACAAGTTAATTAATGTTATGCTAAGTGGAGGCGGTCTAAAGGAAATTGCTAAAGCACTATTTGATAGTATAGACAACAATTCAATGGCTATAAAAGAATCTCTTTTTGAGTCAAGCGTGACTTTTTGTGATGAGTCTAAGAAAAAACAGATAGAATCTATTATTGAAGCAGAAACATTTAAAAGAGAAAAAGATATTTATGGATTTGGTAATAAGTTTTATTACACAAAACATACCGATTTAATAGGAGGAGAAAAGGTAGATAGATTAACTATCCCAATCTATACAAAGGAAAGAGAATATGGATATATATATATTTGGGAAGATAAGCAACCTATTACTCCTGTAGAATTAACTGTGATAGAAGCAGCTATACCGATTATTGCCTTAGATCTCAATAAAAAGTTGTCTATATTTGAAATAGAAAGTAAGCACAAGGTTGAATTCTTTGAAGACTTGTTCTCAAGTGACGGTAACAGGCATCAGAAAGCATTAGAAAGAGCTTCGTATTTTGACTTTGATAGCAAATTAGGATATTCAGTAATAGTTATTTCAGTAAATGATAAGGACAAAAATAACCAGTATAATCCTGATACAACTAGGTATCTGCAGCAAATAAATGTCAGATTGTTAAGTATTATTAGCAGAATAATAAAGAACAGGAAAGAAAGAATTATATATGGTAATAAAAGCAATAGTATAATAATTCTTTTTGGTACAGAAGTAGGTGCTAGAGAAGCTAAGATTAAACAGAGTATTAACTCATTTTGCAATGAAATATTTAGATATGCAGAATATGAACATTTAAGTGACATGATATCTATAGGAGTAGGGAGAAACTATAAGGATACACATGAACTATGGAAGGGATATAGAGAAGCAAACAGAGCTGTAGAATGCAAAAAAAGGTCAAGTGACAAAAGAGTGACTCATTATGACGATTTAGGTATATTTAGAATTCTTTCTTATGAAGAATTACAGCCAGAGCTACAGCAGTTTTATAAAGAAATACTAGAACCTTTAGTGAAATATGACAAAGAGAAGGGTACAGACCTTATCGAAACTCTAAAGAAATATTTCGAATGTGCAGGAAATTTAAAAAAGGTATCAGAGGAGATGTTTACCCATTATAATACTGTGATTTATAGAATTCAGAGAATAAAAGAAATAACCGGGATAGACTTTGAAGACTATAATGACAGGCTTAACTTTCAGATATCTTTAAAAATTTTAGAAATGCAGGAAAATGAAAGAACTAACACTAGTGGAACAGGAACTCCCCGTTAAATTTTGGGGAGTTTTTTCTTTTGTTGCTTTTATTAACTACTAACAAAGATAAGCAATAATATTTAGATAGTGTACCTAAAGAAATAGAGATACAAATAATATATTATATTAGTTAGAAACAACATGATAGCTTTTGAAGGATTGATTCTATGAATGCAACGGCCATTTGCAAGGAGCTATATGAATATATACAAAATAATCAACCAATAGGACAGGTTCATTCAGTATTTGATAATAGTTTCAATGTATTAGATGAGAACAATCAATTTATTACCTTTCTAGGACCAAGCAAACCCATGTCTCCGAACTCTATAAAAATTAGAGAAAAAAGCTCATTTTTAAATTCAGATATTAAACAAGGACAAAAGCTTACTTTTTTAAAAGATTATGTTTTAATAGAGGATAGCAATATAGAAGTTTTTTACAATAAAGTATCTTTGTGGGATAAGAAACCACTCTTATTTTTAGATGGTGGCTTAGAAAAGGAATTTGTGGAAAACGTTTTAAAAAAACTCAATAAAATGGGGAGTTTTATTGTTAAAGAAGGTAAAAAAGACGGTATTGCCCCATTACTAAAAACCCTTATAGGACGAATAAAAGGCTTGGAGCTCCTATTAGATAATAAGATGAATCTAAGTAAAAGAGAAGAATTTATTCGAGAAAGGTTTTTATCCTTTATTGATAGTTACATAATGGGAGACTTAGATGCCATTGCACGGAAGGCTGGCAGCATAGTAGGGTATGGAGTAGGTCTTACACCTTCTATGGATGATTTTTTATCTGGAATTATGGTATCACAAGTATATTTATCAGCGTATCTAAATCATGATTTATCAAGAACTTTTGAAGTAAATAAGGCTATCATTAAACATATAAAAAACAAGACAACCTTAATTAGTCAAGAGATGATGATACATTCGTCAAGGGGCGAAGTAAATGAGGATGTGAGAAATCTAATGATTTTCTTTATTACAGGCAGTTCTTTAGAGGATTTTTATAAATGTCTTAAAAAGGTTTCTGATATAGGAGAAACTTCTGGGATAGATATGATTTCTGGCATATACATAGGTAGCTGCATAGCACTTAACCAATACTTAGGAGGTAGATAACATGAGTAGCGTAAAATATGAAATTAGAAAAAATACCTACTATGATTCAGTAACACTGATGATTATTTCCAAGGAAATTAAGAAGATAGCTGGAGTACACGAGGCCCTAGTAGGTATGGGTACAGACTTAAACAAGGAACTAGCAGAGAATCTCGGAATTTCACATGACGATATAAGAGCAATTACACCAAATGATTTCTTTGTATCAGTATTAGCAGATGACAATGTTCAAATTGAAGCAATATCAGCAGAAGTAGAAAGACTACTTAGTGCAAAGAAAAGCAATAGTGATTCAGATTATATGCCACCGACACTAGAGTCAGCATTAAAGCATGAGCCAGATTCGAACATAGTAGTTATATCAGTTGCAGGTGAATATGCAGCAGCAGAAGCAAAGAAAGCTTTAAATAATGACCTGCATGTAATGCTGTTTAGTGACAACGTAACTGTAGAGCAAGAAAGAGAGCTTAAGGAACTAGCTTGTCAAAAAGGTCTTTTAATGATGGGACCAGACTGTGGTACAGCTATTATTAATAACGTGCCTTTGGCATTTGCAAATGTAATTAAAAAAGGACATATAGGAATAGTTGGAGCATCAGGGACTGGAACACAGGAAGTATCAGTTATCATAGATAAGCTAGGTGAAGGGGTATCACAAGTAATAGGAACTGGCGGCAGAGACCTAAAATCAGAAATAGGTGGACTTATGATGCTACAAGGTATAGAGGCATTAAAGAATGACCCGCAAACAAAAGTTATAGTACTAGTATCTAAGCCTCCAGCAGAGGAAGTAGCAGAAAAGGTATTAAAAGCTATAGAAAATTCTCCGAAGCCAGTAGTCGTAGACTTTATAGGTGGAGATAGGGACCTTATAGAAAAATATGGTGCATATGCATGTGTATCACTTGAAGATGCTGCTAGAAAAGCAGTAGCACTTTTAAGAGGAGAAGAAGTTAAAGACTTTGAGGGATTTGATCTATCAGATAAAGAAATAGAAAACATAGTAAATAGTGAAGTATCTAAACTAGATAAGAATCAAAAATACCTTAGAGGATTTTATACAGGAGGAACATTAACAGACGAAGCAATGAAGCTTCTTGGAAAAGACTTTGATATATATTCAAATATTCCACTTTCACCTGAATTTAGACTTGAAGATGTTAGAGTAAGCAAAGAGCATACATGTATAGATTTTGGTGATGACGAGTTTACAAGAGGAAAGCCTCACCCAATGATAGATCCAGTATCTAGAGTAGAACGTCTAATGAAGGAAGATGACGAAGAAGTAGCAGTAGTGCTAATGGATTTTGTATTAGGATATGGCTCCCATGAAGATCCAGTAGGAGAAATGCTTCCAGCTATAAAAGCAGCTAAAGATAGAATGGCTGCAAAAGGTAAGTATCTTTGTGTTATAGGTTCAA
The DNA here is from genome assembly GCF_900095305.1 of Proteiniborus sp. DW1. Taxonomy (NCBI): domain Bacteria; kingdom Bacillati; phylum Bacillota; class Clostridia; order Eubacteriales; genus Proteiniborus; species Proteiniborus sp. DW1. The sequence continues at coordinate 158,541 of NZ_FMDO01000013.1, forward strand.
TTTGCGGTACAGAAAATGATCCACAAAGCTTGGAGGAATCACAAAGAAGATTAGAAGAAGCAGGAGTTATAGTGATGCCTTCAAATGCACAAGCTGTAAGATTAACAGGACTTATCCTTAACAAAATTAAGTAGGTTTGGAGGGTATAGAATGTCAAAGATAAATGAACTATTCAATAAAGAAGTAAAAGTAGTCAATATTGGACTGGAATCATTTTACAATGATTTAAAAAAACAAAAAGTTTCAGTTATCCATGTAAATTGGAGACCGGCAGCAGGTGGAAATAAGAAAATGGCATCACTTTTATCTAGATTGAAATAGATTACCTTAACCAATAAATATATGACGAGGAGTGATTTAAAATGATAGCAGAAAAGATTGCACAGGCCAATAAAGAGGCTGTTGAACGTTTGCTAAATGCTCAACCTACTCTTGTTGGAATAGGAACAGCTGGACAAAATATACCAGGAATGACTAAAAAGACTGTATTACATGCAGGACCACCGGTAACATGGGATAAAATGAGTGGACCATTAAGAGGAGCTGTTATAGGAGGACTTATTTATGAAGGACTTGCTACTAATGAAGAAGAAGCTATAAAGTTGGCGGAATCTGGAGAAATAACATTTGATCCATGCCATCATCATGATGCAGTAGGACCAATGGCAGGAGTTGTAACTTACTCAATGCCAGTATGGATAGTACAAAACAAGACATATGGAAACTATGCTTACTGTACACTAAATGAAGGCTTAGGAAAAGTTCTTCGTTTTGGATCATATGGTGAAGAAGTTATTACTAGACTTAAATGGATGGAAAATACATTGGCACCAGTACTTAGAGCTACATTAGAGTTATGTGGAGAAATTGACCTAAAAACTATGATAGCTCAAGTAGTTCAAATGGGTGACGAAGGACATAACAGAAATAAAGCTGGTACATCATTATTAATAAGAGAATTAGCTCCATATATAGTACAGACTAAATTCTCTGAGCAAGATAAAGTAGATGTTCTAAAGTTCATGCATAGCAATGACCACTTCTTCTTAAACCTAACTATGCCAGCAGCTAAATGTTCACTAGAGCCAATGAAAGGTATTAAATACAGTACATTAGTATATACAATGGCTAGAAATGGTACTGAATTTGGTATTAGAGTAGCAGGTTTAGGAGATAGATGGTTTACAGCACCAGCAGAAATTATTAATGGATTATACTTCCCTGGCTATACAGAGAAGGATGCTAACCCAGACATTGGTGACAGTGCTATAACAGAAACATGTGGTATTGGTGGCTTTGCAATGGCAGCAGCTATACCTATAGTACAATTCGTAGGCGGAGTACCACAAGATGCACTTAACTACTCAAAATCAATGTATGAAATTACCGAAGCAGAAAATAACACATATAAAATTCCAGTTCTTGATTTTAGAGGTACTGCTACGGGTATAGATATTCAAAAGGTCATTGAAACAGGCATACGCCCAATAATAAATACAGGTATTGCTCATAAGGATGCTGGAGTTGGTCAAGTAGGAGCAGGATTGGTTCATCCACCAATGAAATGCTTTGAAGATGCACTAGAAGCTTTTGTAGAACAATTAGAAGCTGAAGGCGCATTATAAAGTATATAGCATCAAAATAAAGTAAACTTTAATTAAAACTGAGCTTAAAAATATTTAAAAATGAAAAAATATTAAAAATAAAGGGAGGAATTTTTAATGTTATTACAAAACTGGAACAAAGTTAAAATGTATGATTTAACTCAAAACACAAGCCATTTAACACCACCATGGCCAACATATGAACCACTACAAGTTAAATTCTTCAAGAGATTATCACCAAATGGTGCTAATGGACAATTGATCACTACATCAAATCACGTTGGAACACACTTAGATGGTCCTTTACACTTTGATACAGCTGGTGATGATATAGCTTCATTACCACTTAATAAATTAGTAGGACCTGGAGTTATAGTTGACTTATCAGACATAGCTGAAGACTATGGAATCTACACTCCACAAGATATCATGGACAGAGTGGAAGTTAGAAAAGGTGACATTCTTATAATCAATACTGGATACCACAAATATGGTTGGGATCAACCAGAAGCTGATGAAAAAAGATATATGCTAAGACACCCAGGACCATCAATGGACTTCGTTGATTGGGTAAAAGAAATGGAGATAGCTTGGATAGGTGTTGACTGTGGTTCTGCTGACCATCCAATGAACACTAAGATTCGTGACTGGGAGCCAAGAGAAGCAGAAGCATGTGACAAATATCTAAGAGAAAAATACGGAAAAGGCTTAGACGAAATGTATCCATGGCCAAACGTATACCAAGCAATGCATATAATGGTATTTCCAAAACCACACGAAATAATCCACGCTGAGAACCTTGGTGGAGAAATAGATAAAGTACTTAATAGACGTATGATAATTGGATGCTTCCCATGGAAATTTGAAGGTGGAGAATCAGCATTCTGCCGTATAGTAGCATTTGATGTTGAAGAATAATAGATTAAAATATGTTAAATAACTGCCCGCCTTTGGCGGGTAGCTATTTAATTATATAAATTATCATTTTGAATAATAGTAAGAATCATGTCTTGTCATTCCAAATGAAGTGAGGAGTTTCAAATACCTTAAAAGGGGGCGAACCTAATGAAGCAAGCCTTAGACAACATAAAAGTACTTGACCTTACAAGAGTATTAGCTGGACCTTATGCAACGATGATACTAGGAGACTTAGGAGCAGACATCATTAAAATTGAAATGCCAGTGACAGGAGACGACTCTAGAGCTTTTGGCCCTTATGTAAATAATGAAAGTGCTTATTTTATGAGTCTCAATAGAAATAAAAGAAGTATTACTCTAAATCTTAAATCAGAAGAAGGAAAAGAAGTTTTTATAGAAATGGTTAAGAAAGCGGATGTAGTAGTAGAGAACTTCAGACCTGGAACAATGGAAAAGCTAGGATTGGGATATGATTATCTAGCAAAAGTAAATCCACAACTAATCTATGCAGCTTCCTCTGGTTATGGTCATACAGGTCCATACAGTAAAAGAGCTGCCTATGATGCAGTAGTACAAGCAATGGGCGGAGTAATGAGCATCACAGGCCAAAAAGATGGAAAGCCTACAAGAGTGGGTTCTTCCATAGCAGATATAAACGCAGGATTATTCACAGCTATAGGTATTTTAGCAGCATTAAACAATAGACATGTAACAGGAAAAGGACAAAAAGTAGATGTGGCTATGCTAGATACTCAAGTAGCTATACTAGAAAATGCTATAGCACGATATGTAGTTACTGGTGAAGTACCAAAACCAGGTGGAAACAGACATCCTTCCATAGTACCTTTTGAGCCATTTGAAACATTAGATGGAGAAGTAGTAGTAGCTGCAGGAAATGATGTGTTATGGGCTAAGTTCTGCCAAGTAATAGGTACAGAGGAATTAATAAATGATGAAAGATTTAAAACTAATCCACTAAGAAACGAAAATTATGAGGAACTAAGACTGCTTATAGCAGAGCCAATGAAAAAGAAAACAACAAAAGAATGGCTTGAACTATTAGAAAATGCTGGGGTTCCAAATGGACCTATTAATACAGTAGATAAAGTAATACAAGACCCACAGGTGTTAGCAAGAGAAATGATAGTGGAAATAGAGCATCCAGTGGCAGGTAAGCTAAAAATGCCTGGAGTACCTATAAAACTAAGTGATACGCCTGGAAGTGTCAGAACTCCAGCACCAATTTTAGGCCAACATACAGAAGAAATTTTAAAAGAAGTATTAGGGTATGATGACGAAAAAATACAAAGCTTAAGAAATAGCAACGCTCTTTAATATATAAGGCTCCTCCAATGGAGGAGCCTTATATTTAAGTTGGTTTATAAGAAAAGTTCATAGTCATAAGGACTATGAAGTGAAACTTTCCTATTCATTATAAAAAATATGGTATTATATTCTAATATATTGTATAATTTTCTATGAAATTACTTTGTTACTTATCTCATATTACCTAGGAGGGATACTATGGAAAAAGTGGTGGTAGCATTAGGAGGAAATGCTTTACAAGCAACAGGAAGTGAAGCTACAGCAGAAGCTCAGCTTGAAGTAGTTAAACAAACAACAGTGTACTTAGCAGACATTATAGAAGAAGGATATAACCTAATAATAGCCCATGGTAATGGACCACAAGTAGGTCGTATAGTTATTCAAAACGAAGTGGCAGATAGCGTGACACCTGCTATGCCATTTGACGTATGTGGAGCAATGAGCCAAGGAATGATAGGCTATCATTTACAACAAGCTTTAGGGGATGAACTTAGAAGCAGAGGAATAGACAAGCCTGTAGCTACTATAGTTACACAGGTAGTAGTAGATAAAGACGATAAAGCATTCCAAAATCCAACTAAACCAATAGGACCATTCTATACAAAAGAAGAAGCTGACAAAATATCAGCAGAAAAAGGGTATATAATGGTAGAAGACTCTGGAAGAGGATATAGAAGAGTAGTAGCTTCACCAAAGCCAGTTAGAATAGTAGAGATAGAGACAGTGAAAACTCTAGTTAATAACAACAATGTAGTCATAACAGTAGGTGGCGGCGGAATTCCAGTAGTAGAAGAAAACGGAAGGTTAGCTGGTGCAGCTGCAGTTATAGACAAAGACCTAGCATCACAAAGACTAGCAGAGGACACAGATGCAGATATACTAGTAATACTTACAGCAGTACCAAGAGTAGCTATCAACTTTGGAAAACCAGACCAAAAAGAATTAGATAGAGTAACAACAGAACAAATGAGAAAATATGCAGCAGAAGGCCACTTTGCACCAGGCAGCATGCTGCCAAAGGTATTGGCAGCTATAGAGTTTGCCGAATCAAGACCAGGTAGAAAGGCAGTCATAGCTTCACTTGATAAGGCTAAAGAAGCTCTAAAAGGTGAGAGTGGAACTATAGTAGAGGCTTAGGAAAGAAGTGATTCAAAAAAATTATATGTCATTCCGAGCGTTAGCGAGGAATCTAGGCTGGTCATAATGACCAGCTTTTATGATGTATTCAAACTTTTTCCCTCATTTAATGCTGTTATAAACAACTAGGACTTATGTTATTGCAAAGTATTTTACTATGAAGATTTTTCAGATCAAAGAAATTAGGTATTTAATTGATATAAGTTTATATAAAAATCGACAAATAGTAACAAAAAAGAGGGTTTATATTCATAAAATAGAATATTAATATATATTGACATACAGGAGTTAGTCTAGAATTGCTTACATATTTATTGGAGGGGAAAAGATGATTGTAGGGATTGACTTAGGCACGACAAATTCTGCTATAGCATATATTAATGCTTATGGAAAACCGGAGATTATCCATAACAGAGAGGGTGGAAGAACAACCCCATCAGTAATTCTATTTGAGGGAAATGAAACTGTGATTATTGGGGAGGAAGCTAAAAACAACTCTGTGTTAGACCCGTTTAACACAATAGACTTTATAAAATCAGAAATGGGAAATCCTCAATATAAGTTTATCAGTGGGGATATAGCCTTTTCTCCAGAAGAGCTATCTAGTTTAATATTGAAGAAGCTCATAGAAGATGCCGAAGAAGTTTTAAATACAAAAATAGAGAAAGCCGTAGTAACTGTTCCGGCTTATTTTAATGATGCTCAGAGAAAGGCCACCCAAGATTCAGGTAAATTAATCGGTATAGATATAGTTAAAATTATTAATGAGCCTACAGCTGCAGCTTTGGCTTATGGGTTACTACATAATTCTGATCCACAGAACATTCTAGTATATGATTTAGGTGGAGGTACTTTTGATGCAACCATCGTAAAGGTCAATGGGAAAGAAGTTATAGTACAAGCTACAGATGGGATTAGGGACTTAGGTGGACGGGATTTCGATGATAAAATTATTGAATATGCAATAAAAGTATTCAATGAAAAGCATGGAATAGATTTAATGGATATAGATTACGTAAAAGAGCTACAAGAGTTGAGAAGACGTGGCGAAAATCTAAAGAAGGCTTTAAGCACTAGAGTAGAATCTCAGCTTTATATTAGCTGTAAAGGAATAAGAGAAGCTATTACTATCACTAGAGATCAGTTCAATGAAATGATAAAACCTCTATATAATAGAACAGAAATAATTGTACAGGATGTACTTCATCAAGCAAACCTGAGCCCAAAAGATATTGATAAAATACTATTAGTTGGTGGTTCAACAAGAATACCTTTGATTTCAGAAGGATTAAAAGAAGCCTTTGGAATTACACCCTCAAAAGAGGTAAACCCAGATGAGGTAGTTGCCTTGGGGGCAGCAATACAGGGTAGTATACTTGAAGATGGTATTAAGGAGATAAAAGATAGCAAACTAATTATTAAAGATGTCTCCTCACATAGCATTGGAGTAATATCTATTGACAGTAAAAGTGGTGATAAAATAAATAGTATTATTTTAAATAGAAATAGCCCTCTTCCAGCCAAGAGCAGAAGAAGTTTTTATACAATAGAAGATAATCAAGAAGCCATAAAACTTCAGATTACTGAAGGAGAATTGGAAGAAATCGACTACATTACTATTATTGGAGAATTCGAAATAAAGTTACCTGCAAAGTTAAAGAGGGATACACAAGTAGATATAGAAATGATTTTAGATGAAAACCAAATTATTCATGTATTTACTAGTATACCTCAAATAAGTGGCTTTTTTGAAGAAGTTCATATAGAAAGAGAATCAAACTTAAAGTCAGAGGAACTAGAAAAGAAAAAAGATATAGTTTCAAAAATTGAAATTGATTAAATGTAGGAGAGTATTTATGGAGAAGATATTTCAAATTAGGGAATATATTCAGAAAGAAGAGTGGATAAATGCCAAGACTTTTATAGAAGAAAATGATTTGATATTATCTAAAGATAGAGAAATTTTAGAAATGGCAGGACTTATCTATTTTAAACTATATCATTTTAATACTGCAGAAACTATGTTTAATGAATTAGTAAAGACAAATCCAAATGATATAAGTTACTATATTAAATTAGCAGAAATTTATATAGCAAAGAAATTTTATACTAAGGCTATTGAGAGTATAAAAAAATCACTAGAAATAGATAAAAACAATTTGCATGCTAACAAGCTATTATATGATGTTCAGCAAAAAACAAATGCTTCTTTTCAGACCTTAAAAAGTCAATTAGAGAAGATAATCAAAATTGAAGCCTCAGAAGAAGTATATTTCGAACTTTGTAATTTATTATATAAGAATGAAAAATACGAAGAATGTGTAAAAGTATGTGGAGAAATCTTGAGAAGATATAGACGTGGCGAAATCGTTCAGAAAACTAGAGAAATATACAACAATGCTAAAAAGCGTGCAGAAGCCATAAAAGTAAAAGAAGAAAAACAAAAAATAATAACAGAAAAGATAAACAATCTAGAAAAGCAAGAAATTAAACTACCGGAAGAACTGAAACCTCTAGAAAAGTTTACAGGTATGGAGGATATTAAGAAGCAGGTTCTTCAAATTTACAATATGATTAAATTTGAAGAAAAAAGGAAACAACAGCTCGGTGTTAAAAATACTTTGAATCAAGGTAATCATTTTATAATTACAGGTAATCCGGGAACAGGGAAAACAACTGTAGCTAAAGCTTTGGCTGAAATATTTGCTAATATAGGATTAATTAAAGAAAATAAACTAATAGAAGCAGATAGAAAAACCTTAGTAGGTCAGCATATAGGGGCAACTGAAAAGAATACACAGGCCAAAATAGAAGAAGCATTGGGAGGAGTTCTATTCATAGACGAAGCTTATACACTATATAGAGCTGATAGCCCTAGGGATTTTGGTAAAGAAGCAATAGAAGTACTATTAAGCGAAATGGAGAATAGGCGAGGAGAATTTGTGGTAATAGTGGCAGGCTATAAAAAAGAGATGGATATCTTTTTTGAAAGCAACCCAGGACTTAAGGGACGATTTAATTATAATATTCATATTCCTGATTACACAGATGAAGAACTAGTAAAAATTGCAGAGAAATTTGCCTATGAAAAATACTACTTAATATCAGATGGTGGGAAAAAAGCTCTATTAGAGAAAATCAATCAAGAAAGATCAGAAGAGAATTTCAGTAATGCTAGATTAGTCAGAAGATTAGTAGAGGAAGCAATTCAAAACTTTGCAAGTCGCATGATTAATAATAGTATAGATGCTCTTAACAAAGAAGAGCTCATTATGTTGGATACTGTTGATTTTAATATTGAAAGAAGCAAATCACCAGAGGAAGAAATCGAAAGTGCTCTTAAAGAACTAAATGATTTAATTGGGTTAAAAGAAGTAAAAGAACAGGTAGAGAGTGTTATTAATAGAATGAAGGTTCATCAGCAAAGAAAAGAAGCGGGGCTAAAATGTATCGAGCCATCACTGCATATGATGTTCATAGGTAATCCAGGAACAGGAAAAACAACTGTTGCAAAAATTATAGGCAGGATTTACAAGGCATTAGGAGTACTTAGAAGAGGAGATCGTTTTGAAGAGTGCACTAGAACAGATTTTGTGGGCAATCATGTAGGAGAGACAGCCATAAAAACCCAAAAGCTTATTAAGAGTGCCTTGGGAGGGATTCTATTTATTGATGAAGCATATTCTCTTTATCAAGGCGACAAAGATAATTTCGGTAAAGAAGCTATTGATGTGCTTATTAAAGAGATGGAAGACCACAGGGACAATCTAATGGTTATAATGGCTGGATACGAGAAGGAAATGGAAATGCTGTTAAGCTCAAATACTGGGTTTAAAAGTAGAATTAATACAACCATTAATTTTTATGATTACTCCAATGAGGAGCTAATAGAAATATTCAAAAAAATGTGTATAAGTTCCGATATGACCATAGATAAAAAAGGGTTAGAGGCCTTAGAAGAGTATATTGACAACTTGCCTAATCGCAGGAAGGAAGGCTTTGGAAACGGAAGAGAAGTAAGAAATATATTTGAAAAAGTTGTACAAGCACAAAACAATAGAATTGCAAAAGAATTATCAGAAAACAAAGTACTATCAAAAGAAGATTTAATGAAAATAGAAATAGAAGACATCTTATCTATCTAATAACTACTTCATACCCTTATAATTAGTATATATAAGAGTCTATAGGAGGATAGCATGAAAAATTACTATGAATTATTAGACATAGATTTCGAGAGCTCGAGAGAGGAAATAGAGAAAAAGCTGCTGAAACTACATAAAAAAGCAAGATATCAAAACTCTTTTGCACCTAATGATGAGAAAAGGTTTGAAGCTAAAAAGGAGCTAGAAATCATAGAAGAGGCTAGAGAAATATTATTAGATGATTCTAAAAGGAATGAATATAATAAAAGATTAAAAGAAATTAATGTAGCCTCTACTCCTAAGTTGGATTCAAAAGATGAAATTAGTTTGTACATGAAAACTGAAAAAACAAGTATGGCCCCGGATAAGGAAACAGGGATAAAGCAAACTAGAGATAAGGAATTGAAGCATGAAGCCAAAGAGAATCCTACTATAGAAAAAAAAGATGATTGTCAAGCTGAAAATATAGAAAAGGTCACTATAGAAAAATTTGAACCTCGTAAATTAACTCCTAGCCGTGTACCAATAAAAGCAGATGAAAAAGATTTAGGAGAATTCCTTAAGAAAATTAAAGAAGAAAGTAGAGAAAAAGAAAGAATAGAAGAAGCTAAAAAGGCTGAAGCTAAGAAGGCTCAAGAAGCGAAAAAGGACAACCAACTTTCTGCCATGGAAGAGTATGAACTTAAACTCAAAAATCGTAGGGAAGCACAGAATAGAAAGTTTAATAAGTGGGTTATGAGTAGAGTTATCACTTTACTTTTAATAGTCGCAGGAATATTTGCTTATTTAACAGGTGGATCCTTTAATACTATAGATATTAGAGATTTGGATGGTAGTACAAAACTAATGGATGCTGTAAGTTCAGGAAGTGTTGCTAGAGTCAAATATACTTTAGAAGAAAAAAAGGCTAATCCTAATCGAAAGAACAGAAGAGGAAGGTCGCCATTACATGAAGCTGTATTTGAGAAAAATGAGGAAATAATCACTACTTTAATTGAAGCAGGTGCTAATCCCAATATAAAAAACGATAATGGTGATACTCCCCTACATTTAACTGTTACTGGGGATATAGTTGCTTTGCTAGTAGAAGCAGGTGCAGATGTTAATTCAGTTAATAGCGATGGTTATACACCATTTATGAAAAGGGTAGATGGTTATCAAGAATATCATGATAAACAGGAAAAGGATCCAATCATGATTATGCTGGATGCAGGCGCAGATTTAAACAAGAAATATTCTGACGGTACTACTCCTCTACATAACATGGTCATGAAGAGTAATGAATATGCAATAGAATTTATAGAAAGAGGAGCAGACATTCACGCCAAGAATAATGAAGGACTAACTCCATTACATTATGCTGCAAAATACGGGAATATACCCATGGTTAAATACCTTCTGGAGAAGGGAGCAGATATTGAAGCGGTAGATAATGATGGAAAAACTGCCTTAGCATACAGTTTGTATAATATTGACATGGTAAAGCTTTTATTAAGTGAAGAAGCTGATGTTAATCATTTGGACAACCAAGGAAGAAGCATATTGTTTTATGAAGGAGTAAACCTAGAGCTCCTTGAAGTATTACAGGAAGCAGGTATCGATTTTCATCTTGTAGATAAAGAAGGAAAAACAGCTTTATTTAATAATTATTATGATATAGATGAAGTGAAATATTTAGTTGAAAAAGTAGGGCTAGATGTAAGTCAAGCTGATAGTAAATCAACTACACCTTTACATGTAATAAAGAGTTACAGGGGAAAAATAGCTGAATATCTAGTAAGCAAAGGTGCCGATGTTAATGCCATTGACCATGAGGGAAGAAGTCCATTATTTTACGATACACCAAAGAAAGCATTATTAGAACTAGGTGCAGACATAAATATAGTAGATAGTTATGGTCGAACTGCTTTATTCTATGCAAAGAGAGATGAAGATGTAGAAATCTTGGTAACAGCTGGTTTTGATGTTAACGCAGAAGATCATAAGGGATTGAGACCTTTACATTATGTTTTAACTCAAACAGAAAAATGGATTGATTACAACCTTGTAAAAGCACTGCTGGATCTGGGAGCTAATGTGAATGCAGAAGATTTTGACGGGAATACTCCACTAGAAACACTTAAGAAGCACAACCCACGTCAAGATAAGACCCAAAAAGCATTTGGAGTAATACCTAATGGTGATGTAATAAGATTGCTAGAAAGCAGGTCTGGTAAGAGAAGGTAATATTAAAATCATTCGGTGCCATTAATTTTAAATCTTGCTATTACATCTGGATTATATTAATAGCAACTAATAACTAAAGATATAGAGGGATAGATTTGAAAAAGAAAAATTATGTAAATAAAAAGATATTTTCAACTTTTAAGCATATATGTTTACTATTGTCTATATTGGCTGTTTTGATTTTATGGGGTTGTGGATATCAGAAGGAATCCAAGACCTCTGATATTTCACCTCACGAGACAAGTATTGAAGCAAATAATGAAGTAATTAACGATATAAATAATAATGATGTAACTGATATAGAAGAAGACTTAAATTCATATAACTTTGTTTTATCATTTGCAGGTGATATTAATTTTGATGAGAATTGGAGTACTATGGAGTATTATAACACAGTTGAAAATGGCATCTATGACTGCTTTTCTCCTGAGTTAATACAGATGATGCGAGACGCAGATATTATGTGTCTCAACAATGAGTTTACATATAGCACAAATGGAACTCCACTAGAAGGAAAATACTATACATTTAGGGCTCATCCATCTAGGGTCAATATTTTAAAGGAGCTGGGGGTAGATATCGTAAGTCTTGCCAACAATCATGTATATGATTATGGTGTACAATCATTGATAGACACTATGGCAACATTAAAACAAGCTGATATACTTTATTATGGCGCTGGTCATAACCTAGATGAAGCCATGTCACCTGTTTATTTTGAAATACAAGGTAAGACTATCGCATATGTAGCAGCTTCAAGAGCCGAAAAATACAAGATGACTCCTCAAGCCACAGAAGATTCTCCTGGAATTTTACGATGCTATGATACAGAGTTGTTTATTCAGACTATAAAAGAAGCAAAGGAAAATGCAGACTATGTTATTGCATATGTTCATTGGGGTACAGAAAATACCTATGAATTAGAAGAAGTACAGCTTACTACAGGTAAAGAATACCTAGATGCAGGTGCAGATATAGTAATAGGCGCACATCCCCATTGTCTTCAGGGAATAGAGTATTATAATGGAAAGCCTATTGTATATAGCCTTGGCAACTTCTGGTTTAATGATAGAACTATAGATACTATGCTATTAAATATACATTTCTACGGTGATGATACAGAAGAGTTTATAGAACTAGAAATTGTCCCTGCCATACAAGAAAATCATGTAACTAGAATTGTAACAGAGCAATCAGAAAAGGAACGTATTTTTTCATTTTTAGAGGACATATCTATTAATGTGGAGATTGATGAAGAGGGGATTATTTCGGAAGTGAGTAATTAGATATAGGAAAACTCTAGCTAGGGCTGGTCGTTGTACCAGCTTTTTACTATTTTGAACACTATTTATCAATCTAGGCACAATCTTGTCATTCCGAGCGCAAGCGAGGAATCTCAGCTTATAAAATATAAAAATTCTAGCTAGTCCATGGTGAGAGCTATGTTTTTGTGTATTTTAGAGGGAATTCGATATCTAAAAAAACTAAATTTAAAGGAAATTAATAAAAAATGTGGAATAGGATAGGTGAGAAACGCATTAGTTGACAAAGTAATCAGGGTAAGTATGTTGGTGAAAAATTGCATGATTTTAAAAAGAGTTAGAGAGGTGGAGATAATGTCAAGAATATCTAACGCACTTAACATGTATTTTTTACTTCAAGTAAGGAGTTTAATGAAAGTTAATGAAATAGCAAATGAACTTGAGGTTAGTCCAAGAATGATAAAAGAGTACAAAAAAGACTTAGAAATGGCGGGTATTTATATAGGTTCGAAATTAGGGAGATATGGGGGATATTACCTAGAAAATAAGAGATATTTGGATGGACTATCTTTTACTAAAGATGAGTTAAGTGCTTTAAAGATGGCTAAAGAAGCCATTAAAAGTGGTAAATACCACTATAGCTCAAAGTTCGAAATATTAGTGAGCAAAATATTAAATTATGAAAAATATTTAGATGATAATGTATCTTATTATAACAAATTAGTGAAAGAATCTGATGAGACAATTGAAAAAGAAAAAAGAGTATGGATAGATATAAACTTAGCCATTAATAGAAGCAATAAGATTAAGATGGAATATAAGTCTATAAAGGAATATGGATTAGAAGTAAAGGAAAGAGTAGTACATCCATATGGAATATTTGATTATAAAGGTGCTACATATTTTTATGGATATTGTGAAAATGCTGAAGACGTGCGTTTTTTCAAATTATCTAGAATACAACAATACCATGTACTAAAAGAAAAATTTGAAATAAAATATAGTTTTGAATTAGATGAAATTATGGAAAAATCATTTGGAATATTTAATGATGAAATTATTGACCTTAAATTGAAGATATTCTATCCAATGAGTGAAATAGTAAAAGAAAAACAAATATCTAAAAATCAAAAAATTACCGAAATAGACAGTAAAACTATATTGTTTGAAGCAAAAATGAATGGATATCCGGAAATAAAAGCTTGGATAATGAGCATGGGAAGTAATGTTGAGGTTATTAAGCCCGATAAATTAAAAGAAGATATTCTAAAAGAAACTACTAAAATAAATGACTTGTATAACTACAAAAATTTTGAATAAACAAAACAAAACAAAACAAAACAAAACAAAACAAAACAAAACAAAACAAAACAAAACACTATATTTTTCTAAGGGCATTATGAAAATGTTGCTAAAAATAACTAGTTGAATATTCTATTAAGAAGAAATAAAAAATAACAAACTATTTTATAATGAGTACATTTTACTTCACCATTGAATGATATTATTATTGTAACAATATTATTCAATGGTAAAGTAGATAGTTTCTAATATAGTTCAATTAAAAAGATTAACTAAGTAAAATAATAAATTTACATTCCACATATTGATTCTATTAAATATACATTCATAGTATAACATATTTATTAAAAATATTAAATTGAAAAATATTTCTTGTATTGACAAAAAGAAAGTCATGTTGTATTATTTAACCAAGTACTATTACTAATTAAAATAATAATGGAAAAAACATAGCTATATATTATTTTATTGGTAATCTTAATAATAAGCAAGGTATATATTTCTACCCAAAACAATCTATGAGGGAGAGGGGTTCTTAAAATTAAATTGTCATCCTAAACAAAACTGCAATTTTAAATTTATAAGATTGCAACCTTGATAAAAATAAACACTTAAG